>DATEKY010000739.1:0-3668 GCA_035277225.1 Xanthobacteraceae bacterium | reverse complement strand
CGCGCTTCGAGATGGAGCTCGACGATCCGGTGCTCAAGCGCCGGATGACGCATGGTTATGATGTTGTCGATCTGCCGGTGATCACATGAACGCACGCGAGAAGACTGAACTGGCGCTGGCGAAGATTGCCGACCCGAACGGCGAGGGCGCGCGCACCTGCCTCACGGTCTATGCGGAGACGGCGCGCGCCGCGGCGGACGCCGCCGATGCGCGCGCGAAAGCCGGCATATCGCTCGGGCCACTCGACGGCGCGATCGTCAGCATCAAGGACCTGTTCGACGTGGCGGGCGAGCCGACCCGCGCGGGTTCGAAGATCTTGGCCGATGCGCCGCCGGCAAAGGCCGATGCCCCAGTGGTGCGGCGGTTGCGTGCGGCGGGCGCGGTGATCGTCGCCAAGACCTCCATGAGCGAGTTCGCGTTCTCGGGTGTCGGCATGAACCCGCATTACGGCACGCCGGGCAATCCGGCCGACCGCACGCGTGTCCCGGGCGGCTCGTCGTCGGGCGCTGCGGTCGCGGCCGCCGACCACATGTGCGAGATCGCGATCGGCACCGATACCGGCGGCTCGACGCGTATTCCGGGGGCGCTGTGCGGCATCGTCGGCTTCAAGCCGAGCGCGTGGCGCGTGCCGACCGAGGGTGCGTTCCCGTTGTCGTATTCGCTCGACTCGATCGGGCCGATCGCACGCACGGTCGAAGACTGCGCCAAGGGGGACGCCGTGATGGCGGGCGAGGAATACGAGCCGCTGTCCGCCGCGCCGGTCGCGGGCCTGCGCCTCGGCGTACCGCAGGGCCTGCTGCTGACCGAATGGGACAATACCGTCGGCACGCGCTTCGGCGCGGCACGCAAGCGCTTGAGCGATGCTGGCGTGCGCATCACCGATGAGCCGATGCCGCTGATCGATGCGATGGTGGCGGTGAACCAGAAAGGCGGCCTGGCGCCGTCGGAGGCGTTCTCGATCCATCGCGACTACCTGGTGAAGCGTGCGGACGAGTTCGATCCGAACGTGCGCGTGCGCATCGAGCGCGGCGGCAAAGTCTCGGCCGCCGACTATATCGATATGTCGCGCCAGCGTGAGCAATTGATCGACGCAATGGACGCGCAGGCGTCCGCCTTCGACGCGTGGGTGCTGCCGACGACGCCGATCGTCGCGCCGACCATTGCGGAGATGCAGGACACGAGCACGTTCGGCACCAAGAACATGCTGCTCTTACGCAATACCTCGACCTGGAATTTCTTCGACATGTGCGCGATCTCGATTCCGATCCCGGGTTCCGGATTGCCGGTCGGGCTGATGCTGGTCGCGCGCAACGGGCACGATCGGCGCCTGTTCGAGATCGCGGCCGGTATTGAGCGTCTTTTCGCCGCGTGAGCGATCTGGCCAATATGTTATAAGGCATAACAATACTTGCCCAACGTGGTCCAAAACCTCTAGATTTGCGCCCAATCGTCCAGGGAGGAGCCCAATGAACACACGTTTGACCCGTCGCACGTTGCTGGCCGGCACCGCCGCCGCTGCGCTCGCCGCGCCGGCCATCGTTCGCGCGCAAGGCGGCGCGCTCAAAGTCGGCGTGCTGCTGCCGCGCTCCGGCGCGCAGGCCGGCATCGGCCAGGACTGCTTCCGCGGCGTCGAGCTTGCGGGCCCGCTGCTGAAAGACGCCGGGCTGCCCGACCTGCAGATCATGAACGCCGATACCGAGACCAACGTCGAGGTGGCGCGCAGCCGCGCCGAGAAGCTGATCGCCGACGGCGCGCAGCTTCTGGTCGGCGCGTTCGACTCGGGCCAGAGCACCGCGATTGCGCAGGTCGCGGAGCAGAAGGGCATCCCCTACGTCATCAACATCGCGGCGGCGCCGGCCATCACCGAGCAAGGCTACAAGTTCGTGTTCCGCAACTTCCCGACCGCGCCGATGATCCTCGGCGACGCCTTCGCGAACCAGAAGGAGATCTTCGCCGAGGCCGGCACCGCGCCGAAGTCGGTCGTGTTCATGCACGCCAACGACACCTTCGGCACCGCGATGCAGCGCGGCATCGGCGCCGTGATGCCGAAGTTCAACATGCCGTACGAGATCAAGGAGACGATCGCCTACGACGCGACCGCGCGCGACCTCTCGGTCGAGATCGCCAAGGCGAAAGCAACCGGCGCCGACGCGCTGCTGATGGTCAGCCGCCTCAACGACGCGATCCTGCTCACCCGCGAGATGGTGAAGCAGCGCTGGACGCCGCAGGGCGTGCTGTCGATGGGGCCGGGCTGGTACGAGGACCAATATCTCAAGACGCTCGGCAAGCTGTCCGACGGCCCGCTCTCGTTCGTGCCGTGGTACGATCCGAACAAGAAGATGAGCAAGGCGCTCGAGAGTGCGCTCGCCAAGAAGTATCCGGAGATCAACCTCAATACCAACCACATCTACACGTTCGAGGCGCTGCTGATCGCCGCCGACGCCTACAAGCGCGCCAAGTCGACCGACCCGAAGGCGCTCGCCGACGCGATCCGCGCGACCGACATCAAGGACAACGTCTCGACCGGCCCGGGCATCGCGTTCGACGCCAAGGGCCAGAACGACAAGCTGAAGAACTCCGGCATCCAGAACCGCGGCGGCAAGCTGGTGACGGTAGCTCCCAAGGGTGCGACCAACGCCAAGGCCGAGTGGCCGATGCCGGCCTACGACAAGCGCGCGTAAACTCTGCTGTCATTCCGGGACGGCCCGAAGGGCCGGGCCCGGAATCCATAACCACGGATCGGGCTTATGGATTCCGGGCTCCTCGCTTCGCTCGGCCCCGGAATGACGACTGGCTAGACGCAAGGTGCCCCTCGACATCTACCTCAACGTGGCCGTCAGCGGCCTCTTGACCGGGCTCGTCTATGGGCTGATGGCGCTCGGGCTCTCGGTCATCTTCGGCGTGGTGCGCGTGGTCAACTTCGCGCACGGCGAGATGATGACCATCGCGATGTATCTCGCCATCGTTCTGTTCTCCGCGTTCAAGCTCGATCCGCTGGTGATGATGGTGCCGATCGCCGGCGTGCTGTTCGCGCTCGGCTATGTGATGCAGGCCGGGCTGATCAATCCGTTCGTCGATCGGCCCGAGCACTCGCAGTTCATGCTGCTGGTCGCGGTCGCGATCATCATGGTCAACGTGCTGCTGCTGCTGTTCGGCCCGGATGCGCGCAGCGTGCAGACCTCTTACGCATTCGACTCGTTCGCGTTCGGCCGCATCATCGTCGACGCCACCAAGGTCTATGCGGCCGCCGCCGCGATCGTGGTCTCGGCGCTGCTGTTTGCGTTCTTCAAGTTCTCCGACGTCGGCAAGGCGATCCGCGCCTGCGCCGACAATTACACCGGCGCGCTGGTTGTCGGGCTCGACGTGAAACGGCTCTATGCGCTCACCTTCGGGCTCGGCGCGGCCTGCGTCGGCGCGGCCGGCTCGATGCTGGTGCTGATCATCGACGTGACGCCGCCGCTCGGCCCGCAATACACGCTGCTGGCATTTGTGATCGTCATCGTCGGCGGGCTCGGCTCGATGCCGGGCGCGTTGCTCGGCGGCGTGCTGATCGGCATGACCGAGGCGCTCGCAGGACTGCTGTTCACGCCCTCGGCGAAGAGCATGTTCGCCTTTGCGATCCTGGTGCTGGTGCTGCTGTTCCGCCCGCAGGGAATCATGGGGAAGCG
>DATEKY010000738.1:0-3087 GCA_035277225.1 Xanthobacteraceae bacterium | reverse complement strand
GGCGGCATATTCCTGCTGGTCGTGACCGCCTGGGTGATCGTGAAGTCGACGCTGCGTCCCGACGACTACATGGCGGCCGTGATGATGCGGGCCGCGCTGCATGTGTTCGACATCAGCATCCTCACCGGCGATTTCATGACGCTGCTGCTCTGCGCGCTGGCGGGCTACGCGGTCGCCTGCTACGCGCTGCGTCACCTCGAAGGGCGCGCGCATCTTTATGCCGGCGCGCTCGTCGCGGGCGCGCTCGCGCTCTACTGGCTGCGGTTCGACCACGCGCTGCACGCGGAGAATCGCTATTACCTGCGGACCGTCCTGCTGCTCGCGACGCCGGCCTTCGGCTTCTTCGCCGCCGCGCAGGCGCTGTCGAGCGAAGGAGCCGTGGCGCTACCCTGGCTTCCGCGCGTGATGGACGCGCTCACCGGTGACGCCATGGCGCGGGCCGCGATCGGCGCCGTTCTCGTGGTCATGCTCATCCACTGCGTCGAGACGGTGAAGTTCCTGCACGCATGGACCGGCTACAAGACGGCGGTGCGGTCGCTCGCGACCGGGACGGCGTCCGACGCGGCGCTGGGCGATGCGCGCTTCGTCTCGTCGAAGCGGATCGGCGCCGACCTCAACCGGCTGTCGTGGTTTTCCACGACGCCGTTCCTGTCCGTGCTGCTCGCGCCGGATTTCCGGCCCGGCCGGCTCGTGGTGCACCCGACGGCGAACTATTTCTGGCTCTCCTGCGAGACCGCGACCGAAAGCCTGCAGGCGCAGCGCAGGCTGCCGGCGGAAAGCCGGGAGCTTGTGCGCGTCTATTCGTGCCTGCACCGCAGACGCCGGGCGCCGTCCGCGCATTCGTGACTGGCGCGCTCACCCTATGGCGCTCTAGTCTCGCCATCGAGGGGAGCGCCCGAGACGCGTCACTGCACGACGCTCCTCGCCATGAGGACGGAGAGGGACTGAAGGCGTGGTCAATTCGCACGGCCGCTTCGTCTGGTACGAACTGGTCACGACGGACATCAAGGCGGCCGTCGCCTTCTACAGCAAGGTCATGGGCTGGAACGCGTGGGACGTGTCGGCGCCGGATAAGGACTACATCCTGTTCGGCGACGGCAAGGGCTCGATCGCCGGGCTGATGCGCCTTGCGGACGACGTCCGGCAGCGGGGAGGGCAGCCGGCCTGGCTCGGCTACGTCGGCGTCGACGATGTGGACGCAAAGGTGGCGCAGCTCACGCAACTCGGTGGCGTGGTGGATGTGCCGCCGACCGATGTCTCCGGCATCAGCCGGTTTTCGGTCTGTGCCGATCCGCAAAAAGCGCGGCTCGGGCTGTTCAAGTGGCTCAAGCCCGAGCAGGCGCCGCAGACCGGGCCGGACGAGCTCGGCCGCGTCGGCTGGCACGAACTGCTCGCCGCGGATCCCGAGCAGGCGTGGGGGCTCTACGTCGCGCTGTTCGGCTGGCAGAAGGAGGACGCCGACCGCACGGCGGAGAGGCCGTACCGGTTTTTCTCCGCCGGCGGGGTGACAATCGGCAGCATCCTCGCCAAGCCCGAGACGGCCACGGAGGCGTTCTGGCTCTACTATTTCAACGTCGCCGACATCGACGCGACGCTGCGGCGCCTCAAGGCCAACGGCGGCGAAATTCTCGAAGGCCCGGTGGACATGCCGGGCGGCACCTGGATCGCACGCTGCGCGGATCCGCAGGGCGCCATGTTCGCGCTGGAGGGGAAGCGGAAGATCGATCCGGTCGGGTATTTCATTCCGTCCGTCGCACCGGCGCGGAAGTGAGTGAACTCAGCTGGCGCCGCGTACCCGGCTTATCCCTCCCCCGAAGGGGGAGGGTGGTCGCCGAAGGCGACCGGGTGGGGTGCTTCCGCAAATCGCCGAAGGCCCCCACCCGGCCGGCCTGGCGGCCGGCCACCCTCCCCGAAAACGGGGAGGGATGCACCGAGCGTGTGCTTCAGCAGCAGATCAGCCCGAAGAATTCGCCACCGGCCGCCCCAGCGCGAACTGCCCGACCGGGCCCTCGATGTGGAATTCGATCCCGGTCATCCTGGCGAACAGATCGATGTTCGTGCTCCCGATGGCGCAGCCGCCGAGCCCCATGTCGGTCGCCATCAGATAGAGCGTCTGCAGCAATACGCCGGTGTCCTTCAGGATCAGCGCATAGGCGAGCGAGCTGTACTTCCACGTGATGCGGCCGAAGCGCGCCGCGATGGTGATCACGATCTGCGGCGCCGCCGGCGCGTCCATCGCGAACTTCGCCTCGGCGAGGACCGCGTCGAGGTCCTCCGCGCGCGCCTCGATCGGTAGGAGCGCATGCGCGCCGGCGTCGTAATGATAGAAGCCGCGCGCAAGTCCGTCGCACCGGTCGACCGCGAGATAGAGCTCGAGCTCGTAACCGGCGCCGCCCGCCGGATAGGGCCGCGCCGCATAGGCGACCTCCGGGCTGCTGTCGCCGAGGTCGATCCTGCTCTTCCACGTGGTCACGACACGCGCGGTCGCGTCGAGAAAGCGCGCCAGCTCCGACAGCGTGATCGGGCGCTCGCGATCGAACGTGCGCGCCGAATGACGCTCGCGCAGCAGTTTGGCGATCGGCGAGTTGGTCTGCGCGACCGAGAGCGCACCAAGATCGATCTTGTCTCCCGGCCAGGGCGGCCGCACCGCCGGCAGCGCCGGAGTGACATCCGTATAGGGAAACGTTCCGCCGAGCGGGTTGGCGTGGCGGCCCGGCGTGCTGCGCGCGTGAAACAACAGATCGTGGAAGTCCCACAGCACGAGCTCGCGGTCACCCTCGGCGGTGCGCAGGCTGGCGCCGCCCTCGACCTTGAACAGGATGCCGCAGTCCACCAGCAAAGCGAGCAGCGCGATGTCGGGGCCGTGTTTGCGCAGCTCTGCGACCTGTTGCGGCGTCGCGAGGCTTGCGAGCGCCGCGGTGATCTTGGGATCGTGAAGCCGGAACAGCGCGCCGGCGCGCGGCGATTCCAGCACCATGTCGTCGCCGCGCCGCCGCAAGTAAGCAAAGCGCGAGAGCGCCAGAACGTCGGCATTGCGCAGCGGCGCCGCCTGCGGCCAGTAGCCGGTCATCTGCGGCTCGATGACGA
>DATEKY010000737.1:0-3294 GCA_035277225.1 Xanthobacteraceae bacterium | reverse complement strand
GGATCGGCTCGCGTTGCTCGCCGTCCGGGATGACAGCGGCGCCGATGACGGTCAGCGCTTCTTCGACGATTTTCGCGACGGCGGGCCGCAAGCCCGCCGTTTGGCACTTTCAAGCCTTGGCTTTCAGTACCGCCGCCGCCGCATAAAGCGCGACCGCGGCCGCGTTCGACACATTCAGGCTCTTGATCGCGCCGGGCAGATCGAGCCGCGCGCGGATATCGCAGGTCTGCGCAGTGAGCTGGCGCAGGCCTTTGCCCTCTGCGCCGAGCACCAGCGCGAGCGGCTCGCGCAGCGCGGCCCGGCTCAGGTCGGTCTCGCCCTCGCTGTCGAGCCCGACGGTGAGGAAGCCGCGCTCCTTCAGCGCATCGAGCGCGCGCGCGAGATTGGGCACCGCCACGGTCGGGATGAGGTCGAGCGCGCCGGAGGCGGACTTGGCGAGCACGCCGGTCGCTTCCGGCGAATGCCGCGCCGTGGTGACGACGGCGCGCACCGCGAAGGCCGCGGCAGTGCGCAGGATCGCGCCGACGTTATGCGGGTCGGTGATCTGGTCCAGCACCAGTACGGTGCCGGCGGCTTGCAGCTCGTCGAGATCGGACGAGGGCAGGGGATCGGCCTCGACCAGCAGCCCCTGATGCACCGCGTCGGGCGAGAGCCGCGCCGCAATCGCCTCGGGCCGCACGATCTCGGGCGGAACCGGCAGGGTCAGCCCTTCCTCGGCGAGGCGGCGCGCGGCGTTTTCGGTCGCGGTGATCTTGCGCACGGTGCGCTTGGGATTGGCGAGTGCGGCCGCCACCGTATGCCAGCCGTAAAGGATCGCGACGTCCGCGGCGAATTTCTCGCGCACGGGCTTGGGCTTCGGCGCAAAGCGGCTCTTGTCGCGCGGGGCGCGGCGCGGATCGCGCGGCTTGGTGTGTTTCGGGTCCCAGAGCTTCGCCATGAGGCCTGATAGCAAATCAGCGCCGCTTGCCAAACCCGCTCATCATCCGTGCCGGCTCGTCGGTCGCGTAAGCTTGCGTGAAGCTTTCGATCCCGGCGCGAACCGCTTGAGAGAGAGTCAGATCTTCCCATTGGCGGATCAGCGTCTTCTGCAGCCGCACCGCCTGCGGCCCGGCGCTCAGCAGTGCGGCAAGCCGCGCCTCGACCGCGGCATCGAGGGCCTCCGGGGCGACCACCTGCTCGACCAGTCCCCAGGAGAGCGCGGTCGCGGCATCGATGTTCTCGCCGAACAGCAGGAGCTCGCGCGTGCGCCCCCAGCCGATCAGGCCGGGCAGCAGCGCTGCCTCGACCACCGAGGGGATGCCGACCTTCACCTCGGGCATCCCGAACACGGCGTTGGCCGAGGCGATGCGCAGGTCGCAGGCCGCCGCCACCTCCAGGCCGGCGCCGAGCGCGTAGCCGTTGACGCGCGCGATCACCGGGACGGGCAACTCGCGCAAGCACGCGCAACTGCGATGCACCAGCGTGATGAAAGCCCGCGCGCCCTCGGCGTTCAGCGTCGCCATCTCGTGGATGTTCGCGCCGCCGATGAAGGCCTTCGGCCCGGCGCCGGTCAGCACCACGGCGCGCAGGTCATCGCGGGCGGCCAGCGCCTCGACCTTCCCGACGAAGTCGATCATCAGCGCATGGCCGAGCGTGTTGAGCTTGGCGGCATTGTCGATGGTCACATGCGCGACCGCGCCTCCCGGGCGTTCGTCGAGGCGGACCGACACGGTGGCAGCGCTCACGGACGCGCTCATTGGGAACCTCATGCAAACGCTGAAAATCTTGCCGGTTGACACCCCGGCGGGGCGTCACCATAACACGGCGGGCATCCGGCACCCTTTTGCCGGATGCGCGCGTTTTGCCTGCGATTCCATGAGGTTCGACGGCGAGCGGGGGAATGTCCCGAGCGGCAAAGGGGGCGGACTGTAAATCCGCTGGCTTAGCCTTCGTAGGTTCGAGTCCTACTTCCCCCACCACCTCATCTGACCGGGCATCGCCCGGTCAGATGAGGTGCCCGACAGAGCCCATCAGGGCGAAGGCGGGGCAGCCTGCGCCGGCGTTCTCTATTTCATTACTTGTGTGCGCGTATTCTGTTCTGATGCGGGTGTAGCTCAATGGTAGAGCAACAGCCTTCCAAGCTGATGACGAGGGTTCGATTCCCTTCACCCGCTCCAGCTTTCTGACGCGAGACGAATCACACTCGATGACCGGCACGGCTCCTCCGATCACGGCCTTCTCGCCCGCGGAGCGGCAGGTCATCCGGCGATGCTCCACGCCGGCGCGCGTGCAGAGTTTCCTCAACCGGCTGCCGTACAACACCGAGTCCCACGGCGAGACCGTCCGGAGCTTCCGCCAGGTGGTCCGGCGGCGCACCGTGCATTGCCTCGAAGCGGCGCTTTCCGCCGCCTGCATTCTCGAGCAGCACGGCTATCCGCCGCTGCTGCTCGATCTCCACTCGGCCGACAACCTCGATCACGTCCTCTTCGTCTATCGCACACGCGGCGGCTGGGGCTCGGTCGCGCGCTCGCGCGATCCCGGCCTGCATGGACGCAAGCCGGTGTTTCGCTCGCTGCGCGCGTTGGCGATGAGCTATTACGACGAGTACATCGATTTCACCGGCCGGCTCACCGCCTTCGCGACCTTCGACTTGCGCCGCCTCGGCGACTATGACTGGCGCCTCGCGGAGCGGAATATGTGGCATGTCCATCGCACGCTGATCGGACAACGCGGCGCCACCAAACTCAAAGCTGCGCCCGGGCGCGCGCGGCAGCTGCGCATCGCGTACAAGAAGTACATGGCGGAGCACGGCAAGAAGCCGCTCTTTTATGAGGGGCGGGACAAATGGACGCCGATCCCGAAAAGCTTCTTATGATGCGGCGCGCGTTGATCCCGCGCCGGCGTCCCCTCAACTCGCGGTCCATCCGCCGTCGACCGGCAGCACCGCGCCGGTGATGTCGCGCCCCGCGGGGCCTGAGAGGAATGCGATCAGGCTCGCGACGCTGTCCGGCGCCACGAAGCGTCCGGCCGGGCGGCGGCCCGCCAGATAGGCTTTGGTCGCCTCGTCCACGCTGATGTTCTGCGCCGCCGCCTGCTTCTCGATCCGCCCCATGATGTCGGGCGTCGGCAAGGTGCCGGGGCAGATCGCGTTGCAGGTGATGTCGCTGCCGTCGGTCTCGAGCGCGATCGCGCGCGTCAGCCCGATCAGCGCGGTCTTGGTGGTGACGTAGCCGACGCGCGCCTCCGCGCCGCGCACGCCATAGTAGGACGAGAGATTGAAGATGCGGCCGAAGCCGCGTGCGCGCATGCCCGGCA
>DATEKY010000736.1:0-13655 GCA_035277225.1 Xanthobacteraceae bacterium | reverse complement strand
CGTCTCTCGCTGGCGCGGCTGATCGCGGTACCGCGCCCGCTCTGGCTCCTCGACGAGCCCACCTCGGCGCTCGATGCGGCCGGGCAGGAGATGCTCGTCGGACTGATGCGCGGCCATCTCGCGAGCGGCGGGATGATCGTCGCGGCAACGCACGGGCCGCTGGGTATCGACGCGAAGGAGCTGCGGCTCGGGAGGGCCGCGTGAGCCCTCTCCCCGCGCTCCGATACCCTCTCCCCTTGAGGGAGAGGGTCGCCGCCGAAGGCGGCGGGGTGAGGGGTATCGCTGGCCGGCAAGAACCCCTCACCCGGCTCGCTTCGCTCGCCACCCTCTCCCACAAGGGGAGAGGGTGGCACCGAGCTTGCGGCGAGAGCACAGCATGACCGCCCTCTCCGCCCTTCTCATCCGCGACATGCGCCTGGCCGTGCGCATTGGCGGCGGCGCGCTGATGGGCGTGCTGTTCTTCCTCATCGTGGTGACGCTCACGCCGTTCGCGATCGGCCCCGATCTCGTGTTGCTCCAGCGCATCGGCCCGGCGATCCTGTGGATCGGCGCGCTGCTCGCCTCGCTGCTCGCGCTCGACCGGCTGTTCGCGGCCGATCACGAGGACGGCTCGCTCGACCTGCTGCTGATGGGAAGCACGCCGCTCGAACTGACCGTGCTGACCAAGGCGCTGGCGCACTGGATCACGACGGGCCTGCCGCTGGTGATCGCGACGCCGCTGCTCGGCCTGTTCCTCAATCTCGAACCGCATGCCATCGGTGCAGTGGCGCTGACGCTGCTCGCCGGCACGCCCGCGCTCACCTGCATCGGGCTGATCGGCGCGGCGCTGTCGGTCGCGCTGCGGCGCGGCGGACTGCTGCTGCCGGTGCTGGTGCTGCCGCTGACCGTGCCGGTGCTGATCTTCGGCGTTGCCGCGTCGAATGCGGCGATCCTCGGAACAAGCTTCGGCGCGCCGTTCATGATCCTGTGCGCGCTGACGCTTGGGAGCCTCGTGCTCGGGCCGCTCGCGGCCGCCGCGGCGTTGCGCCAGGGACTTGAGTAAATGCCGCAACGCTCGCGCGATGTTGAACCGCGGCGCACGTCACGCCGCATTGCCGCCACCCCGGAGGGTGACTAGAAAAGCCCCGATGGCCCTGATCGACCTCGCCAATCCGACGCGGTTCCTCGCGCTTACCGCGCGTACGCTGCCGTGGCTTGCCGCCGCGACCGCGCTCGCGTTTGCGTTCGGCCTCTATCTCGCCTGGTTCACCGCGCCGGACGACTATCAGCAGGGCGCGACCGTCAAGATCATGTTCGTGCACGTGCCGAACGCCTGGCTCGCGATGGGCGTGTGGACCGTCATGAGCATCGCCAGCATCGGCACTTTGGTGTGGCGCCATCCGCTCGCCGACGTCGCGGCGAAAGCCGCCGCCCCGCTCGGCGCCGCCTTCACGTTCCTCGCGCTGTTCACCGGCTCGCTCTGGGGCCGCCCGATGTGGGGCACCTACTGGGTGTGGGACGCGCGCCTGACCTCGGTGCTGGTGCTGTTCCTGATGTATCTCGGCATCATCGCGCTGTGGCGCACCGTGGAGGATCCCTCGCGCGCCGGACGCGCCGCCGCGATCCTGACCCTGGTCGGCGCCATCAACCTGCCGATCATCAAGTTCTCGGTCGACTGGTGGAACACGCTGCACCAGCCGGCCTCGGTCATCCGCGTCGGCGGGCCGGCGATTCATCCGGCGATCCTGATGCCGCTGCTCGTGATGGCACTCGCATTCGCGCTGCTGTTCGTCACGCTGCATCTTGCCGCCATGCGCAACGAGATCCTGCGCCGGCGCGTGCGCGCAATCGGGCTGATGCAGGCGCACGCCGCGCAGGGGGCATGATGGATCTCGGTCCGCATGCTTCGTTCATTATCGCCTCGTACGCGATGGCGGCGCTGGTGGTCGTGTGCCTGATCGCCTGGGTGCTGACCGACTACGACGCGCAGCGGCGCCAGCTCTCCGACCTCGAGGCGCGCGGCCCGACGCGGCGCTCTGCGGGAGTATCGAAGCCATGAGCGACGTCGCGCAAGCCAAACCGGCGCGGCGGCTGTTCGTGCTGCTGCCGCTCGCGATCTTCCTGGCGCTCGCCGCGCTGTTCTTCTTCCGCCTCGGCTCGGGCGATCCCTCGCGCATTCCCTCCGCGCTGATCGGACGCCCGGCGCCGGACACCAACCTGCCCGCGGTGCCCGGCCTCAACGCGCGCGACGGCAAGCCGATGCCGGGCATTGCGGCGGCCGACTTCAAGGGCGCCGTCACGCTGGTCAACGTGTGGGCCTCGTGGTGCGTGCCGTGTCACGACGAGGCGCCGCTGCTCGAAGCGCTCAGCGCCGACAAGCGCATCCGCATCGTCGGCATCAACTACAAGGACCAGCCCGACAATGCGCGCCGTTTCCTCGGGCGCTATGGCAATCCGTTCGTCGCCGCGGGCGCGGATCAAAATGGCCGCGCCTCGATGGAATGGGGCGTCTACGGCGTGCCGGAAACCTTCATCGTCGGGCGCGACGGCACCATCGCCTACAAGCTGGTCGGCCCGATCACCGAGGGCAATCTCGCGCGCGTGGTCAGGCCCGAGATCGAGAAGGCGCTGGCGAAATAGCGCCATAGCCGTTGCCCGCATGGCGCGAAGCGGAATGCGGGACTGGCGTTGCAGCCCGCATCGCTCCGGTAAACAGCACCGGCTTCAACTCGCGTACGCAGAAGTCATAGAACAGCTTGATCCGCGGGACGCCGCGCAGCGCTTTGTGCGTGAACAGGTACATTGGATAGTAGAACTCCGGGATCGGCTCGAAGACGCAGACGAGATCGCTGTGCTCGGCGGCGTAAACAGCGGGGAGCGGCGCAATGCCCGCGCCGGAGCTCACCGCCAGTTGGACGCTCGGCACGTTGCCGCAACGGGCGGCGATTGGCGCACCCTGTGAATGCGATTTCATCCAGCGGACCGCGGGCAGACGCTCGAGCTCGTCGGTCAGCTCGACGATGCTGAAACGCGGAATCTCCGCGGGTGAGTTCGGGCGGCCGTGACGTTCGACGAATGCGCGGCTGGCGTAGATGGCCCAGGGAAAATCCGCGATCCGTCGCCCCACCAGAGCCTCGTCGCCGCCGGGTCCGCCACCGCGGATCGCGATGTCGGCCTCGCCCCTGGAGAGATCGAGGACGCGCTGACCCATCATCATTTCAACCGTGATGCCGGGATAGGCGGCCTGAAAGCGGTCGAGGAATCCCGCCCGGATCATGCGCTCGCCGATGGTCACAAGGCTCGTCACGCGGACATGGCCGGCGGGCGCGCCATCGAGCAGCTCGGCCTCGCGTTGAAATCCGTAGGCCGCGTTCTCCACCGCTTCGGCGGACTGCCGCAGGCGCTCGCCGTGCGCCGTCAACTGGTAGCCCTGCGCCGTGCGCTCGATCAGAGCGCGCCCAAGCTCCCTTTCCAGCGCGGCAATATGGCGCTGCACCGTCGACTGGTTGACCCTCAAGGCCTTCGCGGCCGCGGCCGCGCTCCCGCCGCGGGCGAGCTCGAGAAAGGAGCGCAGATGATTCCAGTCGTACATCTGCCGCCTCGCGAATCTGCCGACGCGCCGCGCGAAAATGCGAGCCTCGGCCGGAGCCAACCGATGTTAGCATTGTAGTGCGAATGACGCAGACCGGGCCACGCGACACAGGGACACCGCGTCCGCGTCGGTGACCGTCTCGCCTGCGGGCATCACGGGAGGGGCGAATGAACCTATCGGCAAAGCTTGCGGGATCGGTGATTCTCGGCATGACGGCCGGCGCTGCCGCCACGCAGGCGATCAACGCGCAGGCCCGGCCGCCGGCCTTTGCCGTCGTGGAGATCGACGTCAGCAACCCGGACGGCTTCCGGAAGGAATACTCGCCGAACGCCGGCAAGATCATGGACGCCGCCGGGGGCAAGTATCTCACGCGCGGTCCGAGCCGAAAGGTTTCCATCGACGGCGAGCCGGTCAAGCCGACGACCGTCATCATCCAGTTCGACAACCTCGAGAAGGCCCAGGCGGTCTTCGGCTCGTCCGAGTATCGCGAGCATCGCAAGATCGGAGACAAATACGCCAAATTCCGCATCTGGCTTGCAGAGGGCGCGACACAATAGCGACGGAATTCCCGGCAAGACAGGAAGCGAGTTAGCCAACCGCCCTCGCCGCCTCCCGCCCGGCAATCCGTCCCGAGAAAATACACCCGCCCAAAAAAGTGCCTTCGAGCGCGCGGTAGCCGTGCACGCCGCCGCCTCCGAAGCCCGCGACCTCGCCGGCCGCATAGACGCCGGGCAGCGGCGCGCCGTCGCCCTGCAGCACGCGCGATGACAGATCGGTCTGCAGTCCGCCGAGCGTCTTGCGCGTGAGCACATGAAGCTTCACGGCGATCAGCGGCCCCGCCGCCGGGTCGAGAATCTTGTGCGGCTTGGCGACACGGATGAGCTTGTCGCCGAGATACTGGCGCGCCGCGCGGATCGCGATCACCTGCGCGTCCTTGCCGAACGTGTTGTCGATCGCGCGGTCGCGCGCCACGACCTCGCGCTCCAGCTCCGCTGCATCGATCAGGTTGCCGCCGAGCTGGTTCATGCCGGCGACGAGCTCGGGCAGGGTTTTGCGGATCACGAAGTCGGCGCCGCGTTCCATGAAGCGCTTCACCGGCTCGGGCGCGCCCTTGCCGATGCGGCCGAGTACCAGCTTGATGCTGCGCTCGGTCAGGTCGGGGTTCTGCTCCGAGCCCGACAGCGCGAACTCGCGCCCGATGATGCGCTCGTTGAGCAGAAACCACGAGTGATCATGCCCTTCGCGCGTAATGTGCGCGAGTGCGCCGAGCGAATCGAAGCCGGGGAACAGCGGCACCGGCAGGCGGCGTCCGCGCGCATCGAGCCAGAGCGGCGACGGGCCGCTCAGGATGCGGATGCCGTGGCGGCTCCAGATCGGTGCGTAATTCTGGATGCCTTCCGGGTAATGCCACATGCGGTCGGAGTTGATGATGGTGCCGCCGCTCGCCTTCACGACATCGAGCATCAGCCCGTCGACGTGCTCGGGGACTCCGGAAATCATGTGGCGCGGCGGCTCGCCCAGGCGCTTCGGCCAGTGGCGCCGCACGAGATCGTGATTGCCGCCGATGCCGCCCGAGGTGACGATGATCGCCTGCGCGCCGAGCGCGAACGAGCCGGCGAGGCGGCGCGAGCTGGCGGTGCCGCGCGCCACATTGCTCGGCTCGAGGATGTCGCCGCGCACGCCGTCGACCGCACCGCCGGTTTTCGTCAGCGCGGTGACGCGGTGGCGGAAGCGAAACGACACAAGCCCGCGGCTCTCCGCCTCGCGCACGCGCCGCACGAACGGTTCGATCACGCCCGGCCCGGTGCCCCAGGTGACATGAAAGCGCGGCACCGAATTGCCGTGCCCGGTCGCGAGGTATCCGCCGCGTTCGGCCCAGCCCACGATCGGGAAGATCTTCAGTCCCTGCGCGCGCAGCCATGCGCGCTTCTCGCCGGCTGCGAAATCCACATAGGCCTCGGCCCAGCGGCGCGGCCAGTGATCATCGTCGCGGTCGAAGCCGGCCGAGCCGAGCCAGTCCTGCAGCGCGAGGTCGCGCGAGTCGCGCACGCGCATGCGGCGCTGCTCCGGCGAGTCGACGAAGAACAATCCGCCGAACGACCAGAAGGCCTGGCCGCCGAGCGAGCCTTCCGGCTCCTGGTCGAGAACGATGACTTTCCGCCCAGCGTCCGCAAGCTCGGCTGCCGCCACAAGCCCGGCAAGGCCTGCGCCGACCACAATGGCGTCTGCGTCCACGCGCGCCCCCTCGATGTCTGGGGGCAGATGTTATGCAGGAAATAGAGGAGAAAACAGCGTCAGCGCGGCCGCGTCACTTCATGGCGGCGGCGAGCTTGTCCCACCAGACTTCCTTCAGCGTGCTGCCGAGGCTCCAGACCGTGGTGGCGACGGTCATACCGACGCCGGCGGCGATCAAGCCGTACTCGATCGCGGTCGCGGCCTGCTGATCCTGCAGGAACCGCCGCACGAGCCGAACTCCCGACTGCAAACCGCTCATGACGCCTCGCCCCTTTGGGCCCGGGTGAAATCAAAGCAGCGTCGTCAGGTGCGCCACCAACGGCACGTCCGCGGGCGGCATCGGATAGTCCCGCAGCCGGTTCGGCCGCACCCATTTGAGGTTCTGTCCTTCCTTCGCGATCGCGGTCCCGTCCCAGCGCCGGCAGATATAGAGCGGCATCAGCAGATGGAAATCCGGATAGGAATGGCTCGCGAACGTAAGCGGGGCGAGACAGGCCTCCTTGACGACGATACCCAGTTCCTCCTCGAGCTCGCGGATCAACGACTGCTCGGGCGTTTCGCCCGCTTCCACTTTGCCGCCGGGAAATTCCCACAAGCCTGCCATCGGCTTGCCCTCGGGCCGTTGTGCGATCAGCACGCGGCCGTCCGGGTCGACCAGGGCGCAGGCGGCGACCGTGACGATTTTCACCGCTTAAGCCCTTGGGTAAACATTAGGGGACGCCGGGTTAAGGACCGATCAATATATCGGGACAAACTGTTGGGTTAAAAACCGCTAACCCCGCCCGCACGATTTGAATCAAACCAGCCGCCAGCGGGTCACTCGATCGCCCAGGTAATCTCGACGTCCGCGGTGATCTGCAGCGTACCGGCCTCGACCGGCACCGATTGCGCACGCAGGCGGCGAACCGCCATGTCCGCCACACCGGGACGCACCACCTCACTGCGCACCGGGTGCACGATCTCCTGGATCCTGCCGAGCTTGACCTTGGCGGCATCCGCCAGCCGCTGCGCCTGCCGCACCGCGTCCTCGACGGCTTTCGCCCGCGCCTCGTCACTCGCCTTTTCGGGATCGGACAGGCCGAACTGGACACCGTTGATGTTCGTAGCGCCCTGATCGACGACCTGGCGCATGAAGACGCCGAGGCGCGGCAGTTCGGACAGCTTGACCTGAACCGAATTGTTCGCCGTGTAGCCGTCCGGCTCCTGCCGGAAGTTTCCATTCGGCTCGCGCACCGACTTCGTCATGGGCGCGAGGGTGACCGCATCGGTCTGGATATCGCGCGCCTCAACGCCGAACGTTTTCGCGAACTCGATGATCTTGCGCGCGGCCGCCGAGTTCTGGTCGAGCGCAGCGGTCGGCGTTGCGGCCTTGCTCGAAACCCCGACGCGAACGATGACGTGATCGGGAGCAACGTCGATGGCGGCGCGGCCGACGATCCGCATCCGCCCTTCGCCTTGTGCCGCGGCCGGAGCCGCAAGTGCGAACGCAGACGCGACCGCGGCGGCGAAAAGCATCATTCGCCTCATGAGCGGTAATCTCCGTTGATCGCCACGTACTCCTTGGTGAGATCACAGGTGAGCACCCGGTCGCGCCCCTTGCCGAGGCCGAGCGCGACGCGCAGCGTGATTTCCGGCGCCTTCATGTAGTCCGACACCGCCGCCTCATCGTAACCGGGATCGCGCGCGCCCCGGTGCGCGACGCGCGTGTCGCCGAACCAGATGGACAATCTGTCGCGGTCGGCAGGTTCGCCGGCCTTGCCGACCGCCATCACGACGCGGCCCCAGTTCGCATCCTCGCCGGCGATCGCGGTCTTCACCAGCGGCGAGTTGGCGATCGACATCGCGATGCGCCGCGCCGACTTCTTCGAGGTGGCGCCCTCGACCACGATCTCGACCAGCTTGCGCGCGCCCTCGCCGTCGCGCGCGACCTGCTCCGACAGATTCGCGAGCACGCTCTCGAACGCCTTGCGGAACTCCTTCAGCCGCGGATCGCTTGCCTTCGTGATCTTCGGCGCCTTCGGCGCGGCGCCGGTCGCGAACGCCAACAGCGTGTCCGAGGTCGAGGTATCGCCGTCGATCGTCACCGCGTTGAACGTGTCGACCACCGCGCCCGACAGCAGCGCCTGCAGGGCGGGAGCCGCGATCGGCGCATCGGTGAACACGAACGACAGCATCGTCGCCATGTCGGGCGCGATCATGCCGGCGCCCTTGGCGATGCCGTTGATCGTGACGGTGGCATCGCCGAGCTTCGCCTGCGCGGTTGCGACCTTCGGGAACGTGTCGGTCGTCATGATGGCTTTCGCCGCATCGAGGAAGCGCCCGGACGCGGCACCCTGCGCCAGCCGGTCGAGCACGCCTTCGAAGGCGCTCGCGCGCAGCGGCTCGCCGATCACGCCGGTCGAGGCGAGAAACACGTCGGCCGGCTTGCAGGCGGCGGCCTCACTCGCGAGCTTGGCGGTGAGGGCGACCGCCGCGCGCCCCGTCTTGCCGGTAAACGCGTTGGCGTTGCCGGAATTGACGACGAGCGCGCGCGCCTTGCCGCCTTTCAGCTTGGCGCGGCACCACTCGACCGGCGCCGAGGGACATTTCGAGCGCGTCAGCACGCCCGCCACGCTGGTGCCCTTGTCGAACAATGCGAGCAGCACGTCGGTGCGGCCCTGATACTTGATGCCGGCCGCGCCGGTGGCGAGGCGCACGCCGGCAATTTCCGGCATCTCGGGGACGTGCTGGGGTGCGAGTGGAGAGACAGCGGCGGACATGGCGATCGATCCCGGTGGCAAAATGCGAATGCCCGGCGCGACGGCCGGGCATTGCGGGGAACTTACATCGCGCCGAGCGGCGGATCAATTCTACTTCTTTTGCTCGGCCGGCGGAGCGGCGGCCGGCGGGGCCGCGGGCGTGGCCGGCGGCGTCAGGCGCTCGATCTTGGCTTCCTGGCGCAGCTTGGTGATCATTTCGACCTGCGAGCGGCGCACCACGAAGGTCTCGAGCTGGTCCTTCACCTTGTCGAATTCCGGCGGCTGCTTCTCGCGCTTGTCCTCGACCTTGATGATATGCCAGCCGAACTGCGACTTCACCGGATCCGACAGTGCGCCCTTGTCGAGCTTGAAGGCGACTTCGGAGAATTCCGGCACCATCTGGTCCTTGGTGAAGTAGCCGAGGTCGCCGCCGTCGGCCGAGCCCGGATCCTTCGACTTCGACTTCGCGAGCTCGGCGAAATCCTTGCCGTTCTTGAGTTCGGCGAGCACCGTCTTGGCCTCGTCCTCGGTCTCGACCAGGATGTGGCGCGCCCGCACCTCGGGCTCCTTGCTCATCTGCCCGACCGCCTCGTCGTAGACCTTGCGCATCGCGGCTTCGGTGACGGCGGTCTTGGCCTCGGCCTGAAGGAACTGCTCCATCAGGAGCTTGGTGCGCGCCAGATTGAGCCGGCGCTTGAACTCGGCGCTGTCCTGGACCTTCTTCGCCTCGGCGGCCTTCGCCACCAGCATCATGTCGGCGACGAAGCTGATCAGGTACTCGCGCTTGGCGTCGGGAGCCATCTGGGCCACCTGGTTGCCGACGTCTTCCTCGGCCGTGTTGAGGTCGCTCTGGCGGATCTCCGTGCCGTTGACGCGCGCGACCACCGGGTCGTCCTGCGCGCGCGCGAGCGGCGCCGCGAATACGAATGCCGCAACCAGGCAAAATGCGAGGCCGCGGGAAACAGCGCCGTGCAGTGCCCGCCGGCGGTGGGAAAGCGTCAGGTTCATGGAAGAGCGTCCTTGGCTACGGGAAAATGCCCCCGCGCAATCGGCGGCGGGACACTCGCGCAATCGTTTCTTGTTGGCAATGACAGATTGCCGCGCGGCGCTTAACAACGGCGTGAGTGCGCGTCGCTTTGACGCCCAAAAGCGGCCGTTTTGGGCCGATTGACAAGGCTTTGACCCCCTCCTATCTGTCACCCGTGTTCCTCGCAGGCCCCGTCCGGCGGGGCCATTTTACGTTGCCCGCCGTGTGAAGCCTGAAAAGCGCCACCCTGAGGGCGCATCCGGGCGGCTGCAGGCCGCATCGCATGCGGAACCGAAGAGGATCGTCTCCATGTTCGACGGCTTTCTGCGCAAGCTGTTCGGTTCCTCCAACGAGCGCCGCATCAAGGGCTATCGTCCGCGCGTCGAGCAGATCAACGCGCTCGAGAAAGAGCTCGAGAAGCTCTCCGACGAGGCGCTGCGCGCGCGCACCGCGGACTTCCGCAAACAGCTCGCCGACGGCAAGACACTCGACGACATCCTGGTTCCGGCGTTCGCGACCTGCCGCGAGGCGGCCAAGCGCACGCTCGGCCAGCGCCATTTCGACGTGCAGCTGATCGGCGGCATGATCCTGCACGAGGGCCGCATCTCGGAGATGAAGACCGGCGAAGGCAAGACGCTGGTTGCGACGCTTGCGGTCTACCTCAACGCGCTCGCCGGCAAAGGCGTGCATGTCGTTACCGTCAACGACTACCTCGCCAAGCGCGATGCCGAATGGATGGGCCAGATCTACGGCTTCCTCGGGCTGACCACCGGCGTGATCGTGCACGGGCTGGAGGACGACGAGCGCAAGGCGGCCTACGCCTGCGACGTCACCTACGGCACCAACAACGAGCTCGGCTTCGACTATCTGCGCGACAACATGAAGTACCGGCTCGAGGACATGGTGCAGCGCGGGCACGTGTTCGCGATCGTCGACGAGGTCGATTCGATCCTGATCGACGAGGCGCGCACGCCGCTGATCATTTCCGGTCCGCTCGACGACCGCTCGGATTTCTACAATACCATCGACGCGTTCATTCCGGCACTCGACAAGACCGACTACGAGGTCGACGAGAAGCAGCGCACCGTCAACCTGACCGAAGCCGGCATGGAGAAGATGGAAAGCCGGCTGCGCGACGCCAAGCAGCTCAAGTCGGAGTCGCTCTACGACATCGAGAACGTCTCGGTCGTGCACCATGTGAACCAGGCGCTGCGCGCCCACAAGCTGTTCACGCGCGACAAGGACTACATCGTGCGCAACGGCGAGGTCGTGATCATCGACGAGTTCACCGGCCGCATGATGCCGGGACGGCGCTATTCGGAAGGCCTGCATCAGGCGCTGGAAGCGAAAGAGCACCAGCCGATCCAGCCCGAGAACCAGACGCTCGCCTCGATCACGTTCCAGAACTACTTCCGCATGTACAAGAAGCTCGCCGGCATGACCGGCACGGCGCTCACCGAGGCCGACGAGTTCCTCGACATCTACAATCTCGAAGTGCTGGAAGTGCCGACCAACATGCCGCTCGCGCGTCTCGACGAGGACGACGAGGTCTATCGCACCAACGCCGAGAAATACAATTCGATCATCACGCTGCTCGAGGAGTGCAAGATCAAGGGCCAGCCGGTGCTGGTCGGCACCACGTCGATCGAGAAATCCGAACAGCTCGCCGAGATGCTGCGCCAGAAGGGCTGGGAGCAGCACGACTTCTCCGACCCGAACGCGTTCTCGGCGCTCTACACGGGCGACGAGGGCGCCAAGAAGGCGAAAGTATTCGCCGTGCTCAACGCGCGCTACCACGAGCAGGAAGCCTACATCGTGAGCCAGGCCGGCGTGCCGGGCGCGATCACCATCGCGACCAACATGGCGGGCCGCGGCACCGACATCCAGCTCGGCGGCAACGCCGACATGCGCATCCGCCAGGAGCTCTCCGACGTCGAGGACTATCAGACGCGCATGCGCGATCCGCGTGCCGACGATATCCGTCAGCAGGTCGCGCGGCTGAAGGAGACTGCGCTTTCGGCCGGCGGGCTGTTCGTGCTCGGCACCGAGCGCCACGAGAGCCGCCGCATCGACAACCAGCTGCGCGGCCGCTCCGGCCGCCAGGGCGACCCCGGCCGCTCGAAGTTCTTCCTCTCGCTCGAAGACGACCTGATGCGCATCTTCGGGTCGGACAAGCTCGACGGCATGCTGACCAAGCTCGGCCTGAAAGAGGGCGAGGCGATCATCCATCCCTGGATCAACAAGGCGCTGGAGAAGGCGCAGCAGAAGGTCGAGGCGCGCAACTTCGACATCCGCAAGAACATCCTCAAGTTCGACAACGTGATGAACGACCAGCGCAAGAACATCTTCGATCACCGGATCGAGCTGATGCGCGACGAGAACGTTGCCGAGACCGTCGCCGACATGCGCCACACCGTGATCGACGAATTGGTGGCCAAGCACGTGCCGGAGAACGCCTATCCGGAGCAGTGGGACACGCCCGGCCTGAAGGAAGAGCTCGCGCGCGTGCTCAGCCTCGAGCTGCCGGTGGAGGAGTGGGCCAAGGAAGAAGGCATCGCCGACGAGGAGCTGATCGCGCGCATCGAGCGGCGCGCCGACGAGCACATGGCCGGCAAGGTCGCGCAGTGGGGCCCCGACGTGATCCGCTACGTCGAGAAGTCGATCCTGCTGCAGACGCTCGATCATCTCTGGCGCGAGCACCTGCTGATGCTCGAGCACCTGCGCCAGGTGATCGGGTTGCGCGGCTACGGCCAGCGCGATCCGCTCAACGAGTACAAGGCCGAGGCCTTTACGTTGTTCGAGGCATTGATCTCCAAGCTGCGCGAAGCCGTCACCGGGCAGCTGATGCGCGTCGAGATCGTGCAGCAGCCTCCCGAGGAGCAGCAGAACCTGCCCTACATGGAGGCGCACAAGGTCGATCCGTCGACTGGCGAGGACGAGATGTCGTTCGCCAGCGCCTCGCTCGCGCCGGCCTTCGGCGGCAACGGCACTGCGGTTGCGGATCGCAATCCGAACGATCCGACCACCTGGGGCAAGGTCGGCCGCAACGATCCCTGCCCGTGCGGCTCGGGCAAGAAGTACAAGCACTGCCACGGCCGGTTTGGCTGATCGCGGCGAAGCGCCGCGCTGGCGCGTCCCGAAACCATTGCTGTGCCCCGGCGTTTACTCCCGGGGACGGCAGCGTTTCGAGGACGAGCATGCAAATCCCGATCGAAATCGCGTTTCACAACCTCCCGAAATCCGACTGGGCCGAGAACGAGATTCGCGATCACGTGTCGCGGCTGGAAGAGATCTACGATCGTCTGACCACCTGCCGCGTGCGCGTCGACCAGCGCGCCAATAATGCAAACAACACGATCCCGCCGGTGGTGCGGATCGAGCTCAGCCTGCCCGGCCGCAAGGACATCGTGGTGGCGCACGAGCCGGATCACCTGCAGCGCAAATTCCAGGCGCCCGATCTGCACAACGCCATCAACGAGGCGTTCCGCATCGCCGAGCGCCAGCTCACGCAATACAAGGATCAATTGAAGGATCGCACCGCCGTGGCCGGCCACGAAGCCGCGCACGAAATGCGCGGACAGGTTGCCGAGATCACGCCGGCGCAGGACTACGGCTTCCTGCTCACCGCGTCAGGCGGCCTGCTCTACTTCCACCGCAACAGCATATTGTCCGGCGACTTCGACCGGCTGAAGGTCGGGAGCGAGGTGCATTACGTCGAAGAGGTCGGCGACACCGGGCCGATCGCCACCAAGGTGCGGGTGAAGGCGCAAAATTAGCACGGTTATTCCGAACCTCATGGTGAGGAGGCCCATAGCGCGGCGCAGACGCGCGTAAACGCGCTTATGGCGTCAGCGTCGGCGGCCGTCTCGAACCATGGCCCGAGGCGACGATCGTTGCGTCAAACGAAAATAAACTGAGCTTGCATCCATCCTTCGAGACGCTCGCTTTCGCTCGCTCCTCAGGATGAGGGCGGGTGCTACCGCACCGCGCCCCAGCGCGCATCGAAGCTGCCGGCCGGGACGGTCGGGGCCGCGCCGCTCATCAGGCTGGCGCCGCTCGCCGCCGACTGCCGCGCGGGCGTCGG
>DATEKY010000735.1:0-36666 GCA_035277225.1 Xanthobacteraceae bacterium | reverse complement strand
CAACATCATCGCCTTCACGCTCGACTGATCGCGACGGCAACCAAACCGGTTTTGGAGTGTTGCAAGGACGGGGCCGCGAGGTCCCGTCCTTTTTTGAAGACTGCCGATGAAAGCTATCGTTCGAATGAGGATCATGAAACCCGTCATGCAGCTTGGTTTGGTTGTCGCCATCGCGTCGGTCGCGCTTCTGGCAACGTCTTCAGGTGCTGCGCGCGCCCAGACCCTTGAAGAAAAGGCGCAGATGTGCGGCGGCTGCCACGGCGAGGACGGCGTGCCGCAGGAAAAGACCACGCCGATCATCTGGGGCCAGCACCAGGGCTATCTTTATCTGAACCTGCGCGACTACAAGCGCGGCGACCGCAAGGACGACCAGATGACCCCGGTCGTCGACCTGCTCGAGCGCGAGGACATGATGGCGCTTGCGGAGTATTTCTCGAAGAAGAAATGGCCCGCCCTCCGGCAGCCCGCTGCGCCACGCGACGTCGCCGTCCGCGCGCAGCGCGCGAACGGGTCGGTCGGCTGCACCGGCTGCCACCAGGACAGCTATCTGGGCGAAGGAACACAGCCGCGCCTTGCGGGTCAGTCACGAGAATATCTGCTGCAGTCGATGCTGGATTTCCGCACCCGCAAGCGCGGCAACAATCCCGGCATGTCGGATTTGATGCTGGCGACCTCGGAGGACGACCTCAAGGCGCTCGCCGAGTATCTGGCGGGTCTCTGAGCTTTCTACTTGGCACGGAGCTTGTCGCGAACCGCATTGTCGGTGGCGAGATCGTACGCGGTCTTTCCGTCCTTGTCCTTCAGGTCGCGCGCGGCCTGGCGTGCCAGCAGCACGTCGATCATCCCGGCGTGGCCGGCGTCGGCCGCCGTCATCAGCGCCGTACGTCCGCGATTGTCCCGCGCGTTGATGTCGGCGCCGCGATCGAGCACGAGGTTGACGACGGCTTCGGCGTCGAGCGCACCGGCGCCTTCCGCATAGCCCGCGGCCCACATCAGTACGGTGAGGTCATTGCCGTAGCGTGCGTTGACGTCGACACCGGCATCGAGCAGCCGGCGCACGACCGGTGTGAAGCCGAGCGCTGCCGCGTAGAGGATCGGCGCCTTGCCGGTCTTGTCGATCGCATTCGGGTCGACGCCATGGGCCAGCAGCACCTCGACCACGCGGTCGTTGCCCTTGAACGCCGCCGCCGCCAGCGGCGCGACCTCGCCGCGTCCGGCCAATTTCGGATCGGCTCCCTTGGCAATCAGCCGCCTTACCACGGCGAAGCGGTCGTTCTCGGCGGCGGCATAGAGCGCCGTTGAACCGGCCAGGTTGCGCGCGTTGATCGCGGCGCCCTTTTCGAGCAGCAGATCGACCAGCGCCATGTGCCCCGAGCGTGCCGCATAGGTGAGCGGCATGTTGCCGAGGCGGTCGCGCGCCTCGACGGACGCACTCGCGTCGAGCAGCGCCCGTGCAAGCGGCAGGCATCCTTTGTCGGCCGCCGCGAACAGGATGGCGTTGAGCTGCACCGAGGTGATTTCGGACTTGATCAGCTCGTGCCGCCGCTCGACCTCGCGGCAGGCCGGGCTCTCGGCTGGCGCCGCAATGGCTGCAGCGAGACAGGCTGATGCGGCGACGATCAGCGCGAACGCAGTACGAACCCGGGTGTGGAGCGCGCAATTCATTGGCCCGCAGCCTATGACAGATTGGCCATGGTTCAAACGGGAAATCCAAGTATTGTAGTGGGTTAGTCGAAGTGCTCCGGCCCGGAGAACGCCTTGGTTCGGTGTCCTTTCTTTGCGAGCCTCCTGTTCGCCCTGACGTCGGTCGCGCTCGCCGCGGAGCCGATGGAGGTCAAGGTCGGATACCTGCGCCTTCCTGAAACCAGGACCGCGATTTCGCTGCTCGAGGTGCCGCCCGACAATGACGGCATCGCGGGTGCGCGGCTTGCGATGGAGGACAACAATACGACCGGCAAATTCCTCAATCAGCACTTCCTGCTCGAGGACGTACGCCTCAAGGAAACCGACGATCCCGCGGCCGCGGTCGCGGCGCTGGCCGGGCGTGGCGTGTCGATCGTGATCGCCGATCTGCCGGCCGACGCTTTGCTCAAGGCGGCGGACGCGGGGCGCGAGCGCGGACTTGTCTTCTTCAACGCCAGTGCGCTCGACGACCGGTTGCGCGAGGAGGATTGCCGCGCCAACCTGATCCATACCGCGCCGACGCGCTCGATGCTCGCTGACGGGCTTGCGCAATATCTCGTGTGGAAGAAATGGCGGCGGTGGCTGCTGGTGACCGGGTCGCATCCGAAGGACAAACTGTACGCCGATGCGCTGCGCCGCGCGGCAGCGCGGTTCGGCGGCAGGATCGTCCAGGAACGCGTGTTCGAGGATACCGGCGGTGCACGCCGGACCGACAGCGGCCTGGTGCAGATCCAGCGGCAAATTCCCCTGTTCACCCAGTCGGCTCCCGACTACGACATCCTCGTCGCGGCGGATGAGAGCGACGTCTTTGCCGCATACCTGCCGTACCGGACATGGGATGCGCGGCCGGTCGCAGGCTCCGCCGGCCTCGTGCCGAAGAGCTGGGACCCGGCACACGACCAATGGGGCGCAAACCAGCTGCAGAACCGGTTCATGACGATGTTCCGGCGGCGCATGACCACGCTCGACGGCCAGGCGTGGGTGGCGGCGCGCATGATCGGCGAAGCGGTGTCGCGCAAGCAGTCGGCCGATCCGAAGGTCATGATCGAGTTCTTCAAGGGCCCGGACTTTGCTCTCGCTGCCTTCAAGGGCCGAAGGCTCACGCTGCGCGACTGGAATCTCCAGCTGCGCCAGCCGATCCTGCTGGCCGACGGACGGGTCATCGCCGCGGTCTCGCCGCAGGAAGGTTTCCTGCATCCGGTCTCGGAGCTCGACACGCTCGGCTACGATCGTCCCGAAACAAGGTGCAGGCTCAAATGAAGATGCGGGTGCTTCTCGGGTTTTGCCTGTCGCTGCTCGCCGCCGGCCAGGCGGACGCATTCATGGCCTATGTGTCGAACGAGAAGAGCAACACGGTCTCGGTCATCGACACGAGCAAGTGGGAGGTGGTGCGGACGATCAAGGTCGGCCAGCGTCCGCGCGGCATCGAGATCACCAAGGACGAGAAGTTTGTTCTTGTCGCGGTCGGCGACGACGACACCATCGAAATTATCGACAGAAGGTCGAACGAGATCGTCGGCACGCTTCCCTCCGGCCCCGACCCGGAGCTTTTCGTCCAGGATGCGGCCGGCAAGCTCCTCTATGTCGCGAACGAGAACGACAACACGGTGACGATCATCGACATCGAGAAGCGCGAGCGGCTCGGCGACGTGCCGGTCGGCGTCGAACCCGAAGGCATGGCGATGAGCCCGGACGGCAAGATCGTCATCGCCACGTCGGAAACGACCAACATCGCGCACTTCATCGATACGGCCACGCGCCAGATCGTCGCCAATGTTCTGGTCGACGCGCGCCCGCGCTATGCCGAGTTCAAGCAGGACGGGTCCGAGCTTTGGGTCTCATCCGAGATCGGCGGGACGGTCAGCGTGATCGATCCGGCCAGGCGTGAGGTCAAGACGAAGATCAAATTCGAGATTCCCGGCCTGTTGCGCGAGACGATCCAGCCGGTGGGCGTCAACCTGACGCGCGACGGCAAGACCGGATTTGTCGCGCTCGGGCCGGCCAATCGCATCGCGGTCGTCGATGGCGCCACCCACAAGGTGACGAGATATCTGCTGGTCGGTCAGCGGGTCTGGCACATGGCGTTCACGCCCGACGAGAAATACCTGCTGAGCACGAACGGCCTGACCAATGACGTGTCCGTCATCGACGTCGCTTCGCTCAGGGTGATCAAGACGATCCCGGTCGGCGAATTGCCCTGGGGCGTCACGATTTCACAGCGGTGAGCGTGATGGGTCCCGACGCTCTATCCGACGCGCTCGCGCTGTCCGTCGACGGGCTGACCCATTCCTACGGCGCGCGCAAGGCGCTTGATCAGGTGTCGTTTGCCGTGAAGCCGGGAAGTTTCACGGCGCTGCTCGGGCTCAACGGCGCAGGCAAGAGCACGCTGTTCTCGCTGGTGACGCGTCTCTATGCGATCCAGGCGGGGTGCATCCGTATCTTCGGCGACGATGTCGAACGCCGGCCGGGCGCAGCGCTGCGTCGGCTCGGCGTCGTATTCCAGCCGCGCACGCTCGATCTCGATCTTTCGGTCGCGCAGAACCTCGCCTACCACGCATCGCTGCACGGCATCGGCGCACGCCAGGCGCGCGTTCGGGCGCATGAGGTGCTGGACCAGATCGCGCTGTCCGACCGCGCGAACGACAAGGTGCGCGACCTTTCGGGCGGGCAGATGCGCCGCGTCGAGATCGCGCGCGCGCTGCTGCACCGGCCGCGGCTCCTGATCCTCGACGAGCCGACCGTAGGCCTCGACATCAAGGCGCGGGCGGACATCCTTCAGCACGTGCGCGGGCTGGTCGGAGGGGAAGGCGTCGCGGTGGTCTGGGCGACGCATCTGGTCGACGAGGTCGCCCGTGATGACGGCCTGATCATGCTTCATCGCGGGCGGATCCTCGCGCACGGTCCGGTGTCCGATATCGTCACGCGTGCCGGCGCGCAGGACGTCGGCACCGCGTTCACGCGCCTGACGCGGGATGTCGGCGCGCCAAGCGAGGCCGCATGAGCCAAGCGCCCGCGTCGGCTGCCGGCTTTTCTCTCGCGCAGTACGCGATCTGCCTCAACGGCATCGTCTGGCGCGAGGCCTTGCGCTTCCTGCATCAGCGCGAGCGCTTCATTTCCGCGCTGGTGCGGCCGCTGGTCTGGCTGTTCGTCTTCGCCGTCGGATTCCGGCAGGTGCTCGGGATTTCGATCATCCCCCCCTACGAGACCTACATTCTTTACGAGGTCTACATCGCGCCCGGGCTGATCGCGATGATCCAGCTTTTCAACGGCATGCAGTCGTCGCTCTCGATGGTCTACGACCGCGAGATGGGCAACATGCGGAGCCTTTTGGTGAGCCCGTTTCCGCGCTGGTACCTGCTCTCGTGCAAGCTCGTCGCCGGCACGGCGGTCTCGCTGCTGCAGGTCTACGTGTTCCTCGCCATCGCCTATTGGTGGGAGATCGAGCCGCCGGCGATCGGCTACCTGACGGTGCTGCCGGCGCTGATCCTCTCGGGCCTGATGCTGGGCGCGCTCGGCATGCTCATCTCATCCGGCATCAAGCAGCTCGAGAACTTCGCCGGGGTGATGAACTTCGTGATCTTTCCCATGTTCTTCGCGTCATCCGCGCTCTACCCGCTCTGGCGCGTGCTGGAAGGAAGCCCGTTGCTCTATTACGTCTGCCTGTTCAACCCGTTCACGCATGCGGTCGAGCTCATCCGCTTTGCGCTCTACGGCAAGCTCGCTCCTGTCTCGCTCGCCGTCGTCTGCGCCTGCACGGCGGTATTCATGATCGGGGCCGTGCTGGCCTATGACCCCTCACGCGGATTGATCGCCCGCCAGGCCGGCGCCGGCCAGGGCTGACCGCGCTATTTTCGTTCGCAATTGGTGAGCTGCTTTTCCTCGATCGTGAAGATGCCGTCCTTGACCTCCACGCCTTTCACCACACACGTGCGTCCGATCTTGTCGGTGAGCTTGGCATCGTAAAGGCCCGGCGTGAGCCCGGTGATGCGCAGCCGCTCGTTGTGATCCACGGTCTTGTCGTCATCGTTCTCGCACTGGTTCTTGCCCCAGGCATTTTGCCCCGGCGCGGAGAATTGCAGGCTGGTCAGCGTGTAGAGCGTGAGATTCCAGACGCGCATCCCGCGCCGCTCGGCCGCTTCGGCGGCTGAGAGCGTCAACAAAAGCGCAACGGTCGCACCGAATACCCGGTCCATCCTTCCCTCCCCAAAGTATTCTCTCGTTTGCGCATCTAGCATGGCGCGGCCTGATCTCGCGACTCGAACAACCGGGACGGGTCGAATAGACTTGGAAGGCCGGAACATCCGGCGCTCGGGGGAGGGGGATCGTGAGCAGGCGCGTGCGTGCGGTCTTGCGGCTTTTCTGCCCGCACGCGGCGCTTCGAGGATCGTTGCCTGCGATCGGCTTTGCCATCCTGCTGGTGCCGAACGGCGCTGTGGCGCAAGGCCCGCAGACGCTTCCCGAAATCCAGGTGATTTCCACCTCGCCGCTCGGAGGCATCGGCATCGACAGGGACAAGGTGCCGGCCCTGGTGCAAACGGTCACCGCCGACGATTTCGCGCGCACCTATAGCTCGAACGTGACCGACACGCTGTTCCAGCGCATCCCCGGTGTCAGCACGTCCGACCAGCAGGGTAATAATTTCCAGACCGACATCCGCTATCGCGGCTTTGTCGCGTCTCCGGTGCCGGGCCAGCCGCAGGGTCTTGCCGTCTACATGAACGGGATGCGCGTCAACGAGGCGTTCGGCGACACGGTGAATTTCGATTTCGTCCCGACCAACGCCATCGCGCGCGCCGATATCCAGTCCAACAATCCGGTGTTCGGCCTCAACGCGCTCGGCGGCGCCATCAATCTTCAAATGAAGAACGGCTTTTCGTTTCAAGGGTTCGAGGGCGAACTGCAGGGCGGTTCGCACCGGCTAAATGGCGGCATCCAGTTCGGGATCCAGAAGGGCGACGTCGCCGCCTATATCGCGGCGCAAGGTCTCGACGATCGCGGCTGGCGCCAGCAATCGCCGGCGCGGCTCGCGCGCGTTTACGCCGACCTCGGCTGGCGCAACGACGGCAACGAGGTTCATCTCGTCGTATCCGCCGCCTCCAATTTCTTCGGGGTCGTCGCCGCGGCGCCGATCGAGCTGCTGCGGCGCGATTGGACCGCGATCTATACCTGGCCGCAGACGACGCAGCACCAGACCGCGCTCATTGCGTTGAACGGAAAGTTTGCGGTCGCCGAGAACTGGACGCTGCAGAGCAACGTCTATCTGCGCGGCTTCAGGCAGGATCACGTCGACGGCAACGGCGCCGATGTCGAGCGTTGCAGCAACGCCTCGTCGTTTCCCAACAAGCTGTGTCTGGAAGACGACGGCTTTCCGCGGCCGGTGCCGGTCACCACGGCATTCCGCGACCAGTTCGCGGTGCTGGACCGGAACAGCAGCCCGATTCCCTGTCCGCCCGGCGGCGGCAACACCTGCGCGAACGTGCCTTACGGCACGATCGACCGCACCGCGACCGACACCGTGACGATGGGCGCTTCGTTACAGGCCGTCAATGACGCCAGGATATTCGGTCACGACAATCGCTTCACCATCGGTGGCAGCATCGATCACAGCCGCACCAATTTCACCTCCGGCAGCAGGCTCGGCTTCATCAATCCCGACCTGTCCGTCGTGATCAATCCGGCAATCCCCGGCAATGGGCAGATCATCCACACCCTCGGCAATCTCGGATTCGTCCCGGTCGATCTCGACGCACGAAATACCTATGTCGGTCTCTACGCGACCGACACGTTCGACGTCACGTCGCAGTTGTCGCTGACCGTGGGCGGGCGGCTCAATGTCGCAAAGATCCGGATGGCCGACCGGACCGGCGCCTCGCCCGACCTCAACAATGACCTCACCTACACGCGGTTCAATCCGCTCGCGGGCCTGACATATAAGGTCATGCCGGGCTTGACGCTCTACGGCGGCTATTCGGAGTCGAACCGTGCGCCCACTCCGCTCGAAATCGGCTGCTCCAATCCCGACAGGCCCTGCCTGATCGAGAGCGCGCTCGTCTCGGACCCGCCGCTGCGCCAGGTCGTGTCGCGCACCTACGAGGCCGGCCTGCGCGGCAACCTGCCGGCAGGCGGCGGCCGCCTCGACTGGAAGATCGGCGCTTATCGCACCGACGTCACGGACGACATCATCACCACGGCGAGCAACATCCAGGGCCGCGGCGTATTTCAGAATGTTCCGGCAACGCGGCGTCAGGGCCTCGAAGCGGGTGTGCAATATGCGGCGCCGCGCTGGATGGTCTACGCCAACACCAGCATCATAGACGCGACCTATCGGTTCAACGGCGCCATCGCGTCGCCGAACAATCCAATGGCGGACGCCGACGGCAACATCTTCGTCACGCCGGGAAAGAAGATCCCGGCGATCCCGGCGCACCAGTTCAAGGCGGGCGGGGAGGTCGCCGTGACGCCGGAGTGGAAGGTCGGCGCGGACGTTGCGGTCGTCGGCAGCCAGTATTTCGTCGGCGACGACAGCAACCTGAACGCAAAGGTGCCGGCGTACTGGGTCGCCAATCTGCACACGTCCTATCAGATCACCCGGCAAGCTCAGCTGTTCGGGCTCGTCACCAACCTGTTCAATCGGCGCTACTACACGTACGGCAGCTACTTCGAACTGGACGGCGTCGCCAAGGCGGGCTCGTTCGCATTCGCCGATCCGCGCACCGTGACGCCGGCGCAGCCGCTCGCGGTCTACGCCGGGCTGCGCGTGAAGCTGAATTGAGATGAACCCCACCCGCTTGCTCGATGTTTTGCAGAAGGGAGTCGCGCACTCAGGGCCAAGTCTCTGCCGGGACAGAATAATCCCGGAGGAGCGCAAGCCCGCGTCTTGTTTTTTTCCTGTGATTTACAAGACCCGACCGGTTTGGCGCGGGGTGGGTCGCGCCCGCGTATGCCCTCGCATCAGCGATAATCAAGACAATCTCACGAATAAATAAAGCCTTCCGCAAAGCCTTTCAGTCGAACCGGGGACATATTCGACGCTGTCCGGCCCCCCGATGGGCGGCGTGACCCCGAGAGAATGCACCATGCCGCAATATCGCCCCTGGCTCGTCACCGGTTCGGCCGCCCTCATGCTCGCCCTTGTGATGGGCACTCTGGTCAACGGCCTCACCGCCTTCTTCATTCCAATCGAAGCCGCCGAGGGCTGGGGCCGCTCCGGTATTGCGGCGATCAACAGCTTCGGGCTCCTTGGCCTCGCGGTCGGCAGCGTCGTCATGGGCTTCGTCTCGGACCGCATCGGTATCAGGGCACTCTGCCTCATCGCGGTGACCGCGATGGGCGCCTCCCTTGTGCTGACGGCCCAGGCGAGCGCGCTGTGGCAGGTTTATGTCATCTTCTTCTTCGCGGGCGCGCTGGGTGGCGGCGCGTTGTTCGGCCCACTGTTCGCGACGGTCGGCAACTGGTTTCCCGGCATGGCGGGGCTCGCGATCGGCATCGCGGCGGCCGGGCAGGCGGTTGGCCAGGGTGGTGTGCCCTTCCTCTCCGCCTACCTGATCGAGCGCTTCGGCTGGCGTGGCGCGATGATTGCGCTCGGCACCGTGACCTTGGCGGTGCTGATCCCGCTGGCCGCGTTCATGCGCGACGCTCCCACGCCGGCCAAGGCGAGCCGCGCGGTCCAGGTACCCCCTATCCCCTCCGGGGTGGCCGTTCCGATCCTCAGCGCGGCGGTGTTCTTCTGTTGCTCCTGCATGGCGGTGCCGCTCATGCACCTGATGCCCCTGATCCAGGGCTTCTGCATCCCGGCGACCGAGGCCGGCGGCGTGATGTTCGCCATGCTGCTCGCCGCCATCCTCGGCCGCGTCGCCTACGGCAAGCTGTGCGACATGATCGGCCCGCTCCAGTCCTGGGCGGTCGCCTCAGCCCTTCAGACCGCCGGTGTCTTGGCCTTCACCCAGTTTGCATCGCTGCAGGGGTTCTTGATCTTCGGCGTCGTGTACGGGTTTGCCTACGCCGGCGTGATGACGAGCATTCTCGTGTCCACCCGCGCGCTGACGCCGGAGCACCGCCGCGGTGCGTTCATGGGGATCATCCTGGCGTTCGCATGGCTCGGGCATGCCTTTGGCGGATACCAGGGTGCTGCGGCGTTCGACCTGACCGGAAGTTATGCGGGCGGCTTCGTGATCGGATCCGCGGCCGGGCTCGTGAACCTCGGCCTTGTGGGCACGCTTCTGCTGCTGGCACGCCCTCGCCGGGCATTGGCGCACGCGTGAGGCGTCTGCGGAGCAGGCGAAGCCTGATCGTCAAGTCGTCACGATCCGGCATGGAATGCCGCGCGTGTCGGCCGAGCCGCTCGCGAGGTCCCAGCGCGTGCAATACGACAGCGCCGCATTGATATTCACGTCGCGCGCACCGAAATGCGGCGCCGGCGCGTCCGGCCGCCACCAACCGACGCCCGTGGTCAACACATCGGGAAGCGTGTCGTCGGTGACCTTGACCTTGAGCCGGCACGACCCTGACCCGCCGGCGGCTTCGATCTTGATCCAGTCGGCGTCCGCGATGCTGAAGCGTGCCGCCGTGTCGGGATGCAAATAGATCACCGGATCGGGCGACACTTTCCTGGTCCAGGCCTGCTCGCGAAATCGCGAGTGATGGAAGGTCTTCTCACGCAGGCCGGTTTGCAGCACGAGCGGGTAGTCCGCGACGGTCGCGGCATCCTCGCGCACATAGGCGGGCGGAATGTAGGCCGGGAGCGGATCGTGCCCGTTGCGCTCCATGTTCTGCGAATAAAGCTCGATCTTCCCGCTCGGCGTGGCGAAGGGTTGCGCTTCGAAATTGCGCAGCGTGTAGGGAAATTCCGCGTAACCGGTTTTCTTCAGCGCTTCGACGTCGATCACGCTGTCGCGCACGAGATAATCGTTGAATTCGGCACGCGTGCGCCAGGGGAGGAATCTCGGATCGGCCGCGCCGCGCGCGGCAAGCCGGTCGATGAGGCCGACCGCGATGTCGAGGTCGGATTTCACGTCGCCGTCCAGCCGCGATGTCGCGCCCGTATAGGTGACGCAGGGCGCCTTCTGGTTCAAAACGATCTCTTCTTCCTCGAGCGTCGTCGTCTTCGGCAGGACGAGATCCGCCCAGGCAGCCGTGGGCGTCATGGTGTGTGCGGCGACAACGTAAAGGTCGAGGCTTTTCAGCGCCTCGATCGTGCGCGCCGTGTCCGGATAGGTCACCGCGATGTTCACGCCGCTCGCATAGAGCGCCCGGACCGGATAGGGCTCGCCGGTGAGGATCGCCTCGATGACCGACGGGTTGTGGCAGGCCATCTGGTAGCCGAGCGGGCCGGCCCAGAGCGGAAACTGCGCGGCGCCGATGCGCTGCGCCTCGATCTCCGGCGCAAGACGGAAGGCCGGATCGAACAGGATGTCGAAGAACGTCTTGAAGCCTTTTGGCCGCTTCGGGCGCCGGTTGCCGCCGACGCGATCGACATTGCCGCTGATTGCGAAGAGGCAATAGTAGGCGCGGAACGTCTGCACGCCATTGCTGGCGGCGTCGATGCCGTGGCCGCTGATGAAACAGGAAGGCCCGCGCGCGAACATGCGCGCCGCCTCCACGATCTGCAAAGCCGGTACGCCGGTCTGCTGCGCCGCCCACTGTGGCGTGCAGGTGCTGACGCGCTCCGCGAGGGCATCGAAGCCGTGACACCAGTTCGCCACGTCGTCGCGGTCGTAGAGACCCTCGTCGATGAGCACCTTGGTCATCGCCAGCGCGATCGCGCCGTCGGTGCCCGGCCGGGGCCGCAGCCAGAGGTCGGCCATCTCGGCCGCCGACGTCTGGAACGGATCGATGACGAGGACGCGCGCGCCGCGCGCCTTCGCCTGCTTGAGCGCCATCCACTGCGGCGGATCGGCGACCAGCGGATTGCGTCCGACGATCATCACGCAGGCGGCGTTGTCGAGGTCTTCGCCGCCCGCGATGTTGAGGCCGGTCATCTTCTCGGTGACGCCCCGGCAGCCGCCGCAGAGGTCCTGATTGATCAGCCAGTTCGGCGTGCCGAGCGCGCGCGTGAGCTGCGCCATTACGAGGCCGCGGGAGAAGAACGCGCCGCTCACCGCGCCCGCGATCGCGAACGGACCGTGCTTCTCGCGCACCTGCACGAGGCCGTCGGCCATTTCGTCGAGCGCATCATCCCATGAGACGGGAGCGAACTTTCCGCTGCCGCGTTCCCCGACCCGGCGCAGCGGCGTGCGCAGCCGCTGCTCCTGATAGGTCCACTCGTGCAGCGCGCGAATGCCCTTCACGCAGAACGCGCCGCGCGAGCCGGGATGCGCCGGGTTCGGCGCGATCTTGGTCACCTTGCCGTCCTCGATGGTGAGGAACGAGCCGCACAGCGCGGCGCATTCCCAGCAGGTGCTCGGGACGACTTCAGCCGCGGGCAGATTCGAGGGCCGGACGTTCATCGCGATATCCTCGTGCGGTCCCAAGGCTATACGCGTGCAAAGCGAACGCAAGCGGGATTCGGCGCGCATCGATCGCCAGCCTTTCGTGGCGCGCCAGCGGATGCCGCGGCGTGGCGAAGGCTGTTATGCTGGCGACCAGCCACTGCGCAATCACCCGCGGACTTCCACCGTTTTCCAGCTGATCCGACAAATCTGATATGAGACGTCTCGCTATCCTTGACGACTATAACCGCTTTGCGACGACCGCTGTCGATTGGAGCGCGGTCACCGCGGAATGCAGCGTATCGGTGTTCGATCGTCATCTCGAACAGGCCGAGGCCGCGTCCGTCCTGAAAGGTTTCGAGATTGTCTGCACGCTGCGCGAACGAATGGCGTTTCCGCGGTCGCTGATCGAGAACCTTCCGAATTTGCGCCTGATCGCGGCGACCGGGGCCCGGCACCATCGTTCGATGGACATCGACGCCGCGACCAGTCGCGGAATCCTGTGCTGCTACACGTCGGGGCAGGGCTCAGGCGTGAACGCGCCCGCCGAACACGTCTGGGCGCTCATCCTCGCGCTGGCGCGGCACCTGCCGAAAGAAGTCAACAACATGCGTCACGGCGGCTGGCAGACAACGGTTGGGATCGCGCTGCGCGGGCGCACGCTCGGACTGCTCGGTCTCGGGCGGGTCGCGCAGGCGATGTGTCCTGTCGCCAGAGCCTTCGGCATGAACGTGATCGCCTGGAGCCAGAATTTGACGGAGGCGCGGGCCGCCGAGCACGGCGTGCGCCTCGTCACGAAAGATGCGTTGTTTCAGGAGAGCGACTTCCTCAGTGTTAACCTGATGCTAAGTGAACGCACGCTGGAGCTTGTTCGTGCCAGAGAGATCGGGCTGATGAAGCCGACGGCGTTCCTGATCAACACGGCGCGGGGGCCGATCGTCAACGAAGACGATCTCGTCAGCGCCTTGGAGGCGAAGCAGATTGCCGGCGCTGCTCTGGACGTGTTCGATCTCGAACCGCTTCCCGACGATCACCGCCTGCGGCGACTCGAGAATTGCTTGTTGACGCCGCATCTTGGCTACAACGTCCAGGAGCTGCTAACGGTGTTTTACCAGGAAACCGTCGAGAACGTCCTGATGTACCTGAAAGGGACGCCCATCCGTGTGCTCAATCCGGATGTCCTGAAAGGCACGGGAGCGCCCTCCTGACGGCCGCCGACGCCGGTTACTTGCGGCTCGCGAAGGCCAGGCGCTCGAAGCCCATCAACCGGTCGATCAGAAGGATCGCGATCCACGACGCAAGCAGCAGGACGACGCTCGCCGCATGAATCGCGGGCCCGGGGTTGTTCTCAGCCTGGTTGAAAAGCAGGATCGGAATGGTCGTGTATCCCGGCTGAACCAGGAAAATGGTGAGCGAGACATCGTCGAAGGAGAGAATGAACGCCGCGACGAGCGCGCCCGCGATACCCATCTTCATCTGCGGAAGCACGATTGAACGGAAAACCGTAAAGGGCGTTGCGCCGAGGCTCGCGGCGGCCATTTCGACACGACGGTCCAGCCCCGCAAGCGACGCGAGCAGCAGGCGCAGCGCGAACGGAATCGTGACGATGAGATGCCCGGTGGTCAGCGTCATCAGGTCGGCGCGAAGGCCGTAGATGATGTAGATCTGCAATATGCCGATGCCGATCACGACGTGCGGCACGACCATCGGCGACAGCAGGATCGCCTCGATCATCATCGTCATGGGGGTGCGATAGCGGTTGATGGCGAGCGCCGCGAGGGCCGCGATTGCGGTTGCAACCACGCTCGTCACCCCCGCCAGCATGACGCTCATCAGCAAGGCGGAGCTGAACTCCGGATCGCGGAGGATGACGCCGTACCAATGGAGCGTGAAATCGCGCGGCGGAAAGGCGAGCGAGTTGCCGGCCGAGAAAGAAGCGACGAATACGATTATTCCCGGCAAAAGCGCGAAGACGACAGAGAACAGGACGACGACCCGGCTCATGTCTCGGCCCTCGCCGCCTGCATCGCGTCCGCGCGCCGCCCGACCCAGATCGCCAGCATCATGATCGCGACGGAGCAGACCAGCAGGAGGATCGCCAGGGCCGTTCCGGTGCCCGGCTGATGGTAGGTGAGAATGTTGGAGTAGATTTCATACGCGACGACATCCCGGCCCGATCCGCCCAGCAGGGCCGCCGTCGCGAAGTTGGTTATCGAGAGCGAGAAGACGATCAGCACGCCGCCCAGAATTCCAGGCAGATTGAGCGGCAACTCGACCTGCCAGAACACGGCCGTCGGGGTCGCGCCGAGGCTAGCCGCCGCCTTGAGCAGGCTCTCATCGAGGTTCGCCCGGGAGGCGGCGATCGAGAGAACCATGAAGGGCAGCAGGATATTCGTGAGGCCGATCACCACGCCCGCTTCCGTGTAAAGCAGTCCGGTCGCGCGCGTGCCGAAGAAATGCATCGTCTGCGCGGCCACCCAGCTGCCGGGGCCGAAGAGCGCGATCCAGCCGAACACCCGGCCGATCGCGCTGACCATGAGGGGCGACAACACCGCCATCACGACAAACGACCGCCAGCGCGCGTCGGGCGAGGTGATGTATCGTGCAACCGGAAAGCCCAGGACCAGGCACGCGATCACGGTGATCGCGCTCACGCGCAGCGTCCGCAGCACGACCGTCTGGATATGCGCCGAGGCGAAGACCTCGCGGTAGTTGGCGAGCGTGGCGCCGCCTTCCGCGTTCGGTCCGAGCCCAAAGCTCGCAAGTCCGATGATCGCCATGCCGCCGAGATAGACCGTGGCATACAGCAGGAGCGCCGGCGCGAGCAGGCCGAAGACGATCAGCCAGCGCGTCATACGTCGCGGCGCCTGCACGGCCGCCTTGCCGGGCGAAGCCGCACCGCTCATCGCCGCACCTGCGCCGTGTCATGACCGTCTGCTGCACGGCTTTCGGCGTCGGCCGGGAAGGCGTGCGCGCGCTCCGGACGCCATGAGAGGGTCACACGTTCGCCTCGCTCGTAGCCTTCCGCATCGTTCGGCAATCGGACGCGCAGCGCGGCCGGGCCGTCCACCCATATTTCGCGACCGCTTCCGAGGTAGACCCAATCCTTGACCTGAAACGGTCCACCGCCTGACGTGGCGGGGGATAACGTCACCTCCTCCGGGCGCACGAAGATCGTCAGCGGCGTACCGGGCGCAACGGGCGTCTTGCAGTTCACCGCGTGGGTGAAGCCGTTGACGGCGACGGTCGCCCGCTTGCTGGCTTCGTCGTACGAGATCGCCTGTCCCGTCAGCATATTGGGACTTCCGATGAAGCCTGCGACGAAGGCGTTCGCCGGCGCGAGGATCAGGTCCGCCGGCGTGCCGATCTGCTGGATCCGGCCCTGGTTCAGCACTGCCACGCGATCGCACAAGGCAAATGCTTCGTCCTGGTCGTGGGTGACGAAGATGCTCGTCACCTGCGTGCGCCGGAGGACCGCGCGAATCTCGAAGCGGACGCGGTGTCTCAATGCCGCGTCGAGATTCGCGAGGGGCTCGTCGAGCAACATCAGCCGCGGCCTCACGACGAGCGCGCGGGCGAGCGCAACGCGCTGTTGCTCACCTCCAGACAGAGCCCGCGGCAGCTTTGTCTCATGACCGCTCAAGCCGAGCAGCGCGAGCATCTCGGTGACACGGGTCTTGATGTCGGGCTTCGGCGCGCGCCGCTGCTTCAGCCCGAACGCGACGTTGTCGAACACCGAAAGATGCGGAAACAGCGCGTAGCCCTGGAACGTGATCCCGATGTCGCGGCGATGCGGCGGCAAGCCGGCGATCTCCTGTCCGGCAATCCGCACCGTGCCGGAATCGGGGGACAGGAAGCCCCCGATGATATTGAGCATCGTCGTCTTGCCGCTGCCCGACGGTCCGAGAAGGCCGAGAAGGTCGCCTTTTGCGACCTCGAGATCCACGTGATCGAGCACGGTTCGCCCGCCGAGCGCTTTGGATACACCTCTCAATTCGAGATGAGGCGGCGCGCCCTGAGGAATCTCTTTCACGCCAGGCATAGGCAAGCTCGCCGCGGTTGATGACAGCCCCCGCATTCGAGCAAATCCGCGGCCGATAGCCTAGCTTTCATAGAATTCCGCCATCGCGGACAAGAGGTCAGCCGGCGGCCGCGCGCCGTAGAAGCCGCGACGCGCAGTCGATATTCCCGCCTTGCGAAGCTCGACCAGCATTTCGACCGTACGCAACATCGGCGGCCGTGGGTCGAGCACGACCGCGTCGGCGAACCGCGTCACGCCCGCCTTCCAGAGCAGCTCCGCCATGATGGTTTGCCCCGGCAGCAGCACGTCGGCGCCGTGCTCCTCGATCGCCTTGCGCGCGCCCGCCTCGAATGCGTCCAGAAAGCGCTGCGGCTTTCCCTGAACGGCCGCCTGGAGGTCGTCATAGCCGCAATCCAGATAGGTCGTGCTGGCGGAGCGAGCCTCGAGGCCGCGCTCGTGGATCATCTGCTGCACCAACGGCCCCATTTGCGGATTGATGCAGAGGAAGGAGAAACGCTCGCCCAGCATGCAGGCGGTGAGCATCGACACCTCGCCGTAGCCGACCACGGGAATGTCGACGATGCCTCTCGCTTCGCGCAGCGCCGGGTCCTGCAGGACACCGATCATCACCCCATCGTATCCCTCGCGCTCGGCTCTCAGAACATTCTTGAGGATCTGGTTGTCGTGCATGCGGTGCAGGTACGCGTAGTTGACCGCGCGGCCGGCGACTCTCGCGGAGGCCGCATTGGCGTGATCCTTCACGCCATGGATGTCGATGACCGTATCCGGCCGCCGGAATGCATCGTAGTGTTCGTGGATCAGTTCCTTGTACCCGGGCAGCGTATAGGTCGCGACCAGACCCTGTTCCCAAAGACGCATGCGTGTCTCCGCCGTGTTGCGAGGCCGTCTCATAGACGATACTGCTGGCGAGTTCATCATATCGGAGCGATCCATGCTCACCAGGCGACGTGTCGGTTCGGCGCTTCTCGGAACGCTCGCGATCCTCGGCGGCGCAAGGTTATCGGCATTTGCCCAGTCCATCCCGGACAACAGGGCCGATCAGATCAAGGCGGCCGGAAAGACGATGGCCTTCGCCGCGCCGGGAGGAGACCTGGGCCGCATCCTGAAGGCGATCCTGGCCGACTTCACTGCGGACACCGGCATCCGCGTCAACTATCTGGAAGGCCCGCTGCTCGACATCTACGGTCGCATCAAGGCCGAGCGCACGCGGCCTTCGATCGATGTTTACGTTGCCAGCAGCGTGACCGAAGCGAAGGGCATTCAGGAAGGAATGTACACTCCGCTCGATCCGAAGATCGTGACGAACCTCGCGAAGGTGAGTGAGCTTGGCCGGTCGCCCAATGGAATGGGCGCGCGCATGGGCTTCACCAATCTCGGCATCCTTTACAATCGCAAGCTTTTCGAGGCGAACAAGGTACCGCCTCCACGCCGATGGGAGGACATCTGGGCGCCAGCGCTCGCAGGACATCCGATTCTCGGCGACACCACCAGCTTCTACACGGTGCTGTACATTGCGTATCTGACGAAGCAGCTCGGCGGCAACGAGTCCGATCCTCAACTCGGGATCAATTATCTCGCCGATCGGAAGTCGAAGCTTCTTGCGGTCGTGCGGACCTATCCCGAGCGGATGCAGATGCTCAATAGCGGGCAAGCCTGGCTGACGGTCGACGTCGGAATGACGAGCTTGCCCGAGGCGCGCAAGAATGCGGACCTTGCGTTCGTCACTCCGGAAGACGGCAGCCCGTTGTTCTGGAACGCGTATACGGCGGTGAAAGGCTCGCCCAATCCCATCGGGGCGCAGCTGCTCATTAACTACCTCATCAGCGACGAGATTCAGGCGCGCCTCGCCCGAGAGAGCTTTCTTGGGCCCATCAGCGGCTCGGTCAAGCTCGACGACGAGCTGACAAAATTGATTCCGTATGGTGAGCGTCTCGCTCGCATGACGCCGCTCGACAACGGTGCCATCGGCGACGCGATCACGAAGTATCGAGATTTGTGGAATGCAAGGATGACACAGTAGTACGGTGCACGGCACCGAGCGAGGTCCTCGATAAGGCGTCAAATGATCGCCAGCCCCTCGATCTCGACCATGTAGTCCGGATGAGCGAGCCGGCGGACCTCGATGGTGGTGCTCGTGGGCAAGGCGGGACCGAAATAGCGATGGCGGATGTCGACGTGTTTGAAGAACTCGTCGATGTCCGTCACGTAGGTCGTGGTCTTGACGAGGTCGGCGAGCGTGGCACCCGCGGCTTCCAGGCACATACGCACGTTCTCGCCGACCTGCTGGATCTGCGCATGCATGTCGCCCTTGCCGACGACATTGCCGTTGATGTCCTTCGGAACCTGGCCGGAAACGAAGATCTGTCTCACGCCCCCGGAGACCGAGAGCGACGGCGAGAACAGCCGGTAGCCGTTCACGATACGGGCGTGGAGGTTCTCGGGCTGAAAACTGATCCGTTCGACAGCCATGGCGGTCTCCTTCATGATTTCGTTTGGACGGCACTCGGGACAGCAGGCGACCTGACGGAGCCAACGCCGAGCAGGCGTTCCTGCGCTGCAGTGTCCTGCATGAGCGCGTCCGGCGTTCCGGCAAAGCCGATTTTTCCCTGATCCATGACGTAGACGTCGTTGCAGTAGCGCAGCGCGAAGCGCATGTTTTGTTCGATCAGCAGGATGGCGATACCGCTTGCGCGCAATTGATCCAGAAGCGCGCCGAGCTCGCGAAGCTTTTGCGGCGCCAGTCCCTCCGATGGCTCGTCCATCAGCAACAGTTGCGGGTCCGTCATCAGCGCCCGCGCGCACGCCAGCATCTGCTGCTCGCCCCCGCTCAGTGTATTCGCGAACTGCGACTGCCGCTCGCGCAGGATCGGAAAAAGGTCCAGCACGCGATCGAGGTGCCAATGTGCGGCGCCGCTTCGCATGTCGCGCGCGGCAAGCGTGAGATTTTCCCGGACGGTCAGCGAGCCGAACACGCGCCGGCCCTGCGGGACGAGCCCGATGCCGCATTGCGCGATCGCGTGCGGGCGAAGTCCCCGCAACTCGGTAGCGGCGAACGTGATGGACCCGGAATGCGCCGGCACGACGCCCATGATCGAGTACGCCAGCGTGGTCTTTCCGACTCCGTTGCGGCCGAGCAGCGCTACCGTTCGCCCGGCCGGAACCTCGAGGGACACGCCCTGAAGCACGGCCACCGGGCCGTACGAGGTGCGGACGTCGCGGATCCGGAGCATCTCAGATGTTCCCCAGATAGACGTCGAGCACGTCGGGATTGGCGCGGATTTCGGCGGGCGTGCCATCGGCGATGGCGCGGCCGCGATCGAGCACCATGATCCGGTCGCTGACCTCGAACACCACGTCCATGTCATGGTCGGTCAGCAGCAGGGTGACATCGCGCGGAAGCGATTTGAGGCGGCTTGCCACCATCGCGCGCTCGCCGGTCGAAAGGCCTGCCGTGGGCTCATCGAGCATGACGACCTGCGGCGACGCCGCAAACGCCAGCGCAATCTCGAGCAGGCGCTGCACGCCGTAGGAAAGCGCCTGAACCGGTGTCGCGCGGTGTTCGCCGAGGCTCCATCGTTCAAGCAACTCATCGATTCGGCGCGCGGCCGGCTTGTCCGCCCCCGCCTTGCGGAAGGCGCGCGGGCCGAATCCCGAAATGCCGGAGACGGCGATCAGCAGATTCTCCCACACCGTCAGCGGCAGGAACACGCGCGAGATCTGGAACGTGCGCGACAGGCCGCGCCTCGCGCGGCGCCACGGCGGCAGCGCCGTGATGTCCTGGTCGCCGACGAGCACTTGACCCGCCGTCGGCCGAAGTTGTCCGCCAAGGAGATTGAACAGCGTCGTCTTGCCGGCGCCGTTCGGGCCCATGATGACGCGCCGCTCGCCGCGCGTGACGCGCAGGTCGACGTTGCGCACAGCTTCGACGCCTCCAAAGGAGATCGAGAGATTGCGCGCTTCGAGGGCCAGTGTCATCGCCGCCGCCAGCGCGCGAGGAGATCACTGAGGCCGAACGCGAGGCCGCGCGGCGCATAAAGGATCACGGCGATATAGAAGAGGCCGAGCACCAGCGGCCAATGCTGCGTCACGGCGCCGATCGAGTGGCGAAGCGCCATGATCGCGAGCGCTCCGATCGCGGGCCCGATCAGCGTTCCGGCCCCGCCGAGGATGACCGCGACGAGCGCGCCGGCCGAACGCTCGATTCCGAAGTCGACCGGGCTGACGAAAAGATTGTAGCCCGCATTCAGGGCTCCGGCGACCGACGCGAAGACGGCCGCGATCACGAAGGCCGCGTACTGATAGGTCCAGACGTGATATCCGAGCGCGGTCATGCGCACCGGACTCTCGCGGATTCCGCGCAGGCCGTAGCCGAACGTCGAACGCGCGATCGCCTGCATCAGGCAGACGCAGATGACCAGGACGACGGCGACGAGGAAGAAGTACCGCGCGGGACTGTCGAGCGAATAGGACGCGAGCGTCGGGCGACCGAGCATCACGAGTCCGTCGTCGCCGCCGGTCAGTCCCCGCCAGCGGATTGCGAGCGCGTTCGGCAAATAGCCGAGCGCGAGCGTGATGATGAGAAAATAGGGGCCGAGCGCTCGTAGCGCGATCGAACCGAATGCGAGCCCCAGCACGAACCCGCCCGCAATAGCGGCGAGCAGCAAGACGCCCATGTCCTCGACCCCGCGCAGCGACATGAGGCCGACGACATAGGCGCCGATTCCGAAGAATGCCGCATGCCCGAGCGAGTCGAGGCCGACCAGCCCGACGAGGAGATCGAGGCTCATGACGAAGAGAGCGAGAATCATCACCTCGGTCATCAGGCCGATGTAATACGGCGGCACGAGGCCCGCGCTCACCAGAGCGCTGGCCGCCAGGAGCAGGATCGCGCAAACCCACCACAGGCGGTTCATGCGATGCGCCTCTGCGCGAACAGGCCGGTGGGGCGGAACGCAAGCACCAGCACCAGCAACAGGTAGATCGCAAACAGCGACAACTCGGGCACATAGGCCTTGGTGATGTTGTCCAGCAGCCCGATCAGCAGGCTTGCCGCAAAGGCTCCTCGCATGCTCCCAAGTCCGCCGACGATGACGACCACGAATGCGAGGTTGACGATGTCGAGGTCGATCCCCGGATAGACGCCGAGAAACATGCCGCCGAGCACGCCCCCGAGCGCGGCGAGCGCCGCGCCGAAGGCGAACACGGACACGAACAGGACGCGGACGTTCACGCCCATGCAGGCGAGCATCGTGAGATCGTCCGAGCCCGCACGGATCATCGCGCCGATGCGTGTTTTTCGTTGTGCGATATCGAGGCTGATCGCGACCGCAAGCCCAAGTCCGATCACGAACAGACGATAAACCGGGAAAGTCAGCCGGCCGATCGCGAACTGGCCGCTGAGCAGATCAGGCACGGGCAAAGCGGCCGGAACGCCGCGCCAGAAGAAAAGAGCGATGTCGCCGACGACGAGCACCACGCCGAAGGTGAGAAGGATCTGCCGCAGAGGCTGTGTCGCGACGCGCTCGATCAGCATCGAGTAAAGAACCGCGCCGAACAGCGTCACGACGCCGATCGCGACCACATAAGAAAGAAGCTGGTTGTCGACGACCTTGAGCATGCCGAAGGCGATGTAGGCGCCAAGCAGGTAGAAGCTCCCATGCGCGACGTTCACGATCCGCATCAGGCCGAAGATCATCGACATTCCGGCGGAGACGAGAAAGAGAAGCGCGCCGAGCGCGGATGCGTCGAAGACAAGCCGGATCAGCTCATTGACGCTCATCGGCGCGATCAGGATCCGGTGTTCGAGGCGCTGGGACCGTTCATCGCCGCGATGGTAACACGGCGTTTTGCGCGGTCACGGGGATATCGCTTATGCTCGATCGGCAATAGCGGCATCCGGCGACACCGGCATGCGGCGCAGTTCGTCGATGAGAATGCCTTCGACGGCAGCAAATGCCCGCGAAATGGGCCGGTACTCCGGCTTCACGATGGCAAGTTGACGCATCACTTTCGGTTCGCTGATGCGGCGGATTGCGAGACGGCCGTCGCGCCATTCGTCATGCACGACCGTGTAGGGGAGTATCGAGAGGCCGAAGCTCTGCTGCAACATCACCTTGAGCGCCATCAGGCTGTTCTGCTCCATCTCGATTTGGAGCGATACGCCGGCGGCGCGCGCGACCGGAAGGATCACTTCCTTGAACCCTTGCGTCGTCAGGATGGGAACGCCGGCGAGCTGGCGCAGCTCCGTCGGCTCGGAGAACCGCTCCAGCAATCGCGGGCTGCCGGTAAGCACCATCTCTTCGTCGATTACGGGAATCTCGGTCAGTCCCTTCACGAGTCTTCCCGCCGTCATGACTGCGAGATCGACCTGCCCGAGCAGCAGCCGCTCGCGCAGGAATATCCCGAGTCCCTCCGATACCATCACCGACACGCGCGGCATTTCCTTGCGCAATCGCATCAGCAGCGGAGGCGTCACGATATAGGCGACAGCGGGAAGGAGCCCGAGCGCGACGGAGCCGGCCGGCTCCGCCGCGGTCTCGCGCACCGCATCCGGAATCTGGTCGGCGTAACGCAGGAGATAGTCGCTCATCTCCAGAAGCCGCAACCCAGCCTCGGTCGGCACGACCGAATGGGTGCTCCGGCTGAGGAGTTGAACACCGAGTTCCTGTTCGAGCGACTTCACCTGGCGGCTCAGCGCCGACTGCGCCACGTTGAGGCGCTGGCTGGCGACCGTGAAGCTGCGAAGCTTCGCGACGTGGGCGAAATATCGGAGCTGGTCCAGGTCCATGGCGCCAGCATAGCAGAGGAAATCTGCACGCCAGCGCGATACGTCGCCCCGGCCATCCCACAGCCAGATGGTGTTCCGGCGAGCATTTACATCGTCAGGCCGAGGGCTCGCAGGAGAACCGTTGCAGAAGTCGTTTCGGGTTGTCCGAGAACATCGCGCGCTTGATCTCCGGCGCGGCTTCGGCGAGCGCTATGTGCGGTGACATCAACCCCATCGGGAACGGCCAGTCGGAGCCGAAGAACATGCGGTCGGCGCCGAAGACGGCGGCCGCATGTGTGAGCGCAGCGGGGGAAAACGCGATGCAGTCCGCGCAGAAGCCGCGGAAGGCCTCGCGCGGCGGACCGCTCCTGTCCTCGCCGGTCGCCTTCACGGACCAGCCGTGCTGGACGCGCTCCGCAATTGCGGGCACGATTCCGCCGGCGTGCGCAAGGCAGACCAGCATCTTCGTGTGCCGGGTCATGACGCCCGACATCACCATGTGGCTCGCCGCAACGCCGGTCTCCATCGGATTTCCAACGACATTGCGGAGGAAGAACTTGTCAAGCCGGGGATCGCAGGTCGTGCCGGGGTGAATGAAGAGAAAGGCGGATCGCGCATCGAGCGCCTGCCACAGCGGCTCGTAGGCGGCATCTGACAGACGCACGTTTGGTCCGGCGCCCGCCGACATCGCGTAGCGCGCCGCGCCATTTCGGACGATTTCGGTCGCGAGCGAAGGATGCTCGACCGGCAGATGCAACAGCGCGCAGAGCCGCGTCGTGTGACGCGCCGCAATCGCGGTCAGTCCATCATTCACGTAGGCGCACCAGTCTCGCGACTGCGCGATGTCGAGCTCCTGCCGGTAGGCGGGCGGCGGAATGGAGATCCAGGCGCGCTCGACCTTGTTCTCGTCCATCCAGCGGAGAAGACGATCCGGCTGAAACAGCGGCTTGGTCGCGAGCGCGTGGCCGTCCAGCGTCAATGTTTCGCTATCCGCGTCCCATGTCACGCCGGTGAGTGCCGCGAGCCGCTCGGGCATGACCGGGACCAGATGAGCGTGCACATCAAGCCCAATGGAATCCATCGTGCGTCCTTCACATCATGGCTGAACGAGGCGCGCACGCTACGCAAAGCCCTCGCCCTGCGCCAGACGCAAACTGATCAACCCGACATCATCGTGCGTGCGAAATATGCAGTGTTCTGCGGTCTTGCCAAACGGGCATAAGCGATATCCGGTGATCTGCATTTCGTGATCGTGGTAGCAATGTCGAGCCGGGCTTGGGGGATCGATCGGACAGACGGGAGTTCGCGTTGCCGCTACCGCAAGAAATCGTTGATGCGTATCTGCCGCGTGCAGCATTCGTCCAGATCGATATGCAGCGGCGCCATGTCGATCCAAATGTCGGCTACCATTTGGTCGACGCGGCAAAATCAGCCGCGATCGTCAAATCATCCGAGCGAGTTCTCGCGGCCGTGCGCGGCGCAAACCGGCCGCTGATCCATGTCGCGACCTATTCGCGCCACGAGTCCCCGTGGGGCTTCTCCGACGCGAACAGCCCGTTCTGGAAATACCAGACCGGCAAGGTGGTACCCGGCATGGGGCGGCCGCGGCAGATGGGCAAGAATGTCGAGGGCTCGACATTCGCCGAAATCCTTCCCGCGCTTGCCCCGCAACGCAACGAGCCGGTCGTGATCAAGAAGCGGTACAGCGGCTTCTATCAGACCGATCTGGAAATGATCCTGCGCGGCCTGAAAGTCGAAATGGTGTTCCTGTGGGGCGTGAACACCAACAACTGCGTGCTCGCGACCGCCTACGACGCATTCAGCCGCGACTTCTGCGTCGCCGTCATCGCGGATGCGTGCGGCTCGATGAACGGCGACGAGTATCACACGTCTGCGCTGAAGCAGGTCGAGGCCGCGCTGGGTTTCCTGACCTCCGTGGACGAGGTCGTGAGCAGCCTCGCGCCGGCGCGGGCCGCGTAAACAAGGAGACCGATGCCTTGCCCCGGCGTGTCGGCATCATCGTCAACGGCGCCACCGGCGGTCTCGCACGGCACCAGCATCTTGCTGCTCTCCTTGCGCTCCGCGCCGAAGGCGGGCTGACGCTGAGCGATGGCGACCGGCTTGTGCCGGATCCGATACTTGTGGGACGGAACGGGGATCGGCTCCGGGCGCTGGCAGCGGAGATCAGTGTTGAGCGCTGGACGACCGATCTCGATACCGCGCTCTCCGACGACAAGAACGAAATCTTCTTCGACGCTGCGGCTACGGCGGGGCGCTTCACCGTGGCACGGCGTGCGATCCGTTCCGGCAAGCACGTCTATTGCGAAAAGCCGGTCGCGAGCACGCTCGAGGAGGCGATGGAGCTCGTCCGGGCGGCACGCGACGCGGGCGTGAAGAACGGGACGGTGCAGGACAAGATCTTCCTGCCGGGATTTCGCAAGCTGAAGATGCTGCGCGAATCCGGATTCTTCGGCAGAACGCTGGAAGTCCGCATCGAATTCGGGCGCTGGATCTTCGACGGCGAGCACCAGCGCGCGCAGCGGCCGAGCTGGAATTACCGCAAGGCCGACGGCGGCGGGCTGATCCTCGATATGTTCCCGCACTGGCGCTACATGATCGATCACTTCGCGGGAGCCATCACGGCCATCAATTGCACGTGTCGCACACATGTCGCCCGGCGTCGCGACGAGGGCGGTCGGCCCTACGCGGTCGACGTGGAGGACTCCGCGTTCGCGCACATGGAGATCGAGGGCGGCGCGGTCGCGTCGGTCAACAGCAGCTGGTGCACGCGCATTCGCCGCGACGACATCATTGTCGTCCAGATCGACGGAACGAGGGGCTCCGCGGTTGCCACGCCGCATGATTGCTGGACGCAGGGCGACGTCAACACGCCGAGCCCCGTCATCAGCGTCAACGCGCGCCAACCGCAGGACTTCTTTGCGCAATGGCTGCCCGTTCCGGCGAACGACGCTGTCGGCAACAGCTATCGCGCCGGATGGGAGCTGTTCCTCCGTCACGTCGCGGACGATGAGCCGTTTCCGTTCACGCTGCTTGAGGGTGCCAGGGGCGTGCAGCTTGCGGAGCTCTCGTACCGCAGCAACGCAGAGAGGCGCTGGATGGATGTGCCGGCGCTGAACGCGGACGGACCAGCGATGCAATGAACGCAAAGTGGGAAATGCACACTGATTGCGGAGAAGAATGATGGCGAACAGGAAACCGGCCGGCTTTGTTGCGTGGGTTGCGGCGCTTCTTTTCTGCCTCGCGGCCATGTCGAGCGTGATGGCGCAGGAGCCGATCAAGATCGGCGTGATCCTGCCGCTCACCGGTCCGGCTGCGGCCATCGGGCAGGAAGATCTGAAAGGAATCCAATTCGCGATCGACGAGGCTGGCGGCAGGATAGCTGGCCGGCCCGTCGAACTGGTGATCGCCGACGACCAGAATTCGCCGAACGTCGGGCTCACCGAGGTGCGCCGGCTGGTCGAGAACGAAAAGGTCTCGGCTGTTGTCGGATCGCTGAACAGCGCGGTCGCGCTCGCCATTCACGCCTTCACGACACGCGCCAAAGTCCCTTACATCAGCGGCGGGATCGTTCGCGATCTGACTGACCAGCGAAAGTCGCCCTACACGTTCCGCGCAAGCGTCGCCGCGGGCCAGCTCGAAGGCGTGATCGCCCAGTTCGTGGTCCAGAACGGCTGGTCGGACGTGATCCTGATGGGGTCCGACTACGCTGCCGGGCGTGATGCGGTCTCGCAGGTCGGACAGACCATCAAGCAGCTCAAAGGCAACGTCGTGGCCGAGGTCTTCCCCCGCGCGGGCGAAACCGATTACTCGCCGTTTTTCTCGCGTCTCGCGGATCGCAAGGCCGACGCCGTCTACGGCTTCTTCTTCGGCGGCGACACGCTGCGTTTCGTCCGGCAGTACCGAAGCTCCGGGCTGAAATTCCCGTTGATCATGACTGACGTCGCGCTGTCCGCGGGCGGCGTCTCGCAGGCGCTCGCGAAGGACATCGATGGGGTCTATTCGGTCGAATACTGGTACAACGGCCTGACCGATCCGAAGTCGGCGGCCTTCATCGACGCCTTCACCAAGAAGTTCAACATGGCGCCCGAGGGCATCGCCTACTGCGGCTATATTCAGGGCCGTACCATTGTCGAGGCGCTCAAGAAGCTCGACGGCAAGCCGGGCGACGGCGATGCCTTCGCCAAGGCCATCGCATCGGTATCCTTCGACGCGCCCGGCGGCCCGTTCAAGTTCGATGCGAACAACAATCCGGTCGTGAACGGCTACTTCATCAAATGGTCCTGGGACGGTGCAAAAGCCGGCACCACGCTCCTGAAGACCGTCACGGGCATAACGCAGGACTGGTCGCCCGCGAAATGAAGCATCGCGTTCGCGCAACGACGGACTGGAACTAGGACAGCATTCGGTATCATCAATGCGTCAGCAGCCGCCCCGCTCAAATCAGAACTGGATTCTCGACAACTTCCTGAAGTTGTCGACCAACGAGGACGTACTTCATCCGGGCATCCTCGGACTGAGGCTGGAGCGCGGCTTCAAGCATCGCGACATGGAAGAGGTTTTCCATGCCGCGAATGCGCGCCGGGCCTTGCCGAAGGCCTGGTGCCGGATCGCGCTGCGGCAGGAGGAGGCCGGAGCGAAGGCGCTTGCAGCCGGTCGCCGTGTCACGGCGGCGCAGTTCTATCATCGCGCAATGCTCTACTTCGGCCGGTCTCAGCATCTGATCCCGGTCGACGGACATCCGAAGAAGATCGAATACTATGATGGCGTCAGCCGCTGCCGGGCCAGGCTGATCGAGCTGACGGACGGTGCGATGTCGAAACAGGACGTCGCGTTCGAGCCGGGAAAGGCCGCCTACACGATTTTTCAGAAGGCGCCCGGCAGCGGGCGCAAGCCGACCGTGCTCTACATCCCGGGGATGGACGCCACGAAGGAGGATTACCCGAGCCCCTACAACAATGAATTCGCCCGCCGCGGCATGAACGTATGCTCGATGGACGGCCCGGGTCAGGGTGAGTGCAACATGAATCGCGTCTGGCTCACGCCGGACAACTATGCGCGCGCCGCAAAAGCCGTGATCGACTGGCTTGTTACCCGCGACGATGTCGATCCGGACCGCATTGCGGTGTTCGGCGCCAGCATGGGCACGCGCTGGGGTGTCGAGCTTTGCGCGATCGACAAGCGAGTGAAGGCGCTGGTCGGGCAGATGCCGTGCGTCGGGCCGCTCGACATCATCTTCGAGCAGGCGCAGCCGAACTTCAAGCGCATCTACATGTACATGTGTAACATCAAGGACGAGGCGGCTTTTGATCGCATGGTCGACAGTCTCGATCTGCGCGAGCATGGGCGCAAAGTGACGTGCCCCTACCTGCTCGTCGGCGGCGAGATGGACGAGCTCTGCACGCCGGAAGACATGAAGGAATTCATGAGCGCGCTCAGTTGCCCGAAAGAGATGTGGCTCTACGAGGGAGTCTTTCATCCGATGGGCGAAGTGGCCGGCGAGGTGAACGGCGATATCGCCGATTGGATCTTCGAAGCGCTCACGAAGGGAGTGCCCGCCGGGCACAATCGGACGGTCATCGTACCGGAGAGATGAGTGCCATGGACGAAGGACGGGCCCTGCCGCGCTGGATCAACGCCTATGTGGCGCTTGCGGCCCTGGTCGTCCTGCTTCCGATCATCGTTATCGTGCCGGTATCGTTCAGCGCGAGCTCTTCGCTCGCCCTGCCGACTGAGGGCCTCTCGCTGCGCTGGTACCAGAGCGTGTTCGGCGATGCGTCGCTGCTGCGCGCGTTTTATCTGAGCACCCTGATCGCCGCAGTCTCCTCGATCATTTCGCTGCTGCTCGGGATTCCCGCCGCCTATGTGATCGCGCGGCGAAACCTGCGCTTCCTCGATGCGCTGTTGCTGACGCCCATCACGTTCCCGGCCGTCGTCTTCGGCGGCGCGTTGCTGATGGTGCTGGCGCCGATCGGGCTCGTTCGGACGGTGCCGGGACTGATCGCGGCGCATGCATTGACGACGCTGCCGTTTGTCGTTCGCACCGTCGTGTCCACAATCCACGGCATCGACGAGGCCCTGGAAGATGCGGCGACCATTCTCGGTGCGGGGCGCCTGCGCGTGTTTCGCTATGTCGTGCTGCCGCTGGCGATGCCCGGAATCCTCAGCGCGCTGTGCTTCGCATTCATCATCTCGTTCGACGAGTTCTCGGTGTCGTTGTTCCTCGTCGGAACCGGCGTGATGACACTGCCGCTCGAAATGTATCAGAGAATGCAATTCATCATCAATCCAACCATAGCGGCGGCGAGCGTTCTCCTCGTTGGTATTACATTTGCGTTGGTGTTTATCGTTGAAAGGATCGTCGGCGTCGAGAAAATGTTCGGCGTAAGCGAGCAGCGTCATGGTCATTGATGTCGCGCAGCGGCTCGATGATGACGGTGGTGCGCACCGCAGTGCCGCATTCACGGTGCCGCCGGTCGAACGCGGCGCGATGCGTGCCGGGTCGGGTTCCTTGGACGGTACAAGAGGTGGGACGATCTTGAGCGCGATGAAACCATCGAAGGCCGACGCCGCGCTCAGCCTCGACGGCGTCTGCAAACGGTTTGGCGATGCCGATATCGTGAAATCCATTTCGATGCGCGTGCCCTCAGGACAGATCCTCTCTCTGCTCGGACCCAGCGGCTGCGGCAAGACCACGATCCTGCGGATGATCGCCGGCTTTCTCCGGCCGACGAGCGGCTCGATCCGCATCGATGGCGAAGAGGCGAACGACATTCCGCCGCACAAGCGCCGGCTCGGAATGGTGTTCCAGAACTACTCGCTGTTCCCGCACATGACGGTCGCCGAGAACGTATCGTTCGGCCTCAGGATGCAGGGCGTCGCCGCAGGCGCTTCGCGGGAGCCTGTCGCGCAGGCGCTGGCGATGGTCCGCATGAGTGGCATGGAGCGGCGCTACCCGGCGGAGTTGTCCGGCGGGCAGCAGCAGCGCGTGGCGCTCGCCAGGGCGGTCGTGACCCGGCCACGGCTGTTGCTTCTTGACGAGCCGTTCGGGGCGCTCGATCGCAAGCTGCGCGAGGAATTGCAGATCGAGGTGAAGCAGCTCCAGCGCGAGCTCGGCATCACGTTCGTTTTCGTCACGCACGATCAGGAGGAGGCGCTGACGATCTCGGACTGCATTGCGGTGATGCGTGACGGCGAGATTCAGCAATTCGGCAGCCCGGCGGAGATATACGACAGGCCGGCAAACCTCTTCGTGGCGGAGTTCTTCGGTGCGCTGAACACGCTGCCGGTGCGGGTTATCGGACGCGACGGCACGAAGACGATCGTGTCATGGCAGGGCCGGCAGCTTGTCGCGCCGGCCAGCGATCTCGCGACTGGGTCGGACGCCGTGTTTGCCGTCCGCACGAACGACGTGCGGCCCTCGTCCGCAATGCCCTCGCAGGACGCCACCTCGATCTCCGGCGTGATCCAGGACGTCATCTACAAGGGAAGCGTGCTGCTCTGCCGCTTGCGACTCGACGATGGCACGCTGTTCGTCGCAGCCGCCGAGCGTGGCCGTTCTACGCCGCTCGAATCCGGGCGCTCCGTTCATCTGAGCTGGCCAGGCGACAAGACCATGGTTTTCCCGCGGCCGCGCGGCGCGGCGGGATCGTCTTCTGAATGATGTTGAGAGGTTTGAAATGAAGCTTGTCGAGGAAATTCGAGTCCCGGCCCGGCACGGGAAGGCCTTCAAGATCAAGCAAGGGCAGATCTTGCGGCTGACCCAGAAGGCGGGATCGCAGATCATCGATTTCAACGCGTGGAACGCCGACAATCCGCGCGAGATGTTCTGGTGCGGGCGGACACGCATCATCGAGAACGCTCACCCGACCGCCGGCAACAAGCTCTGGTCGGTCGAGCCCTGGATGCGGCCGATGTTCACCATCATTGCCGATACGGCCGACCACACGTCATCCCCGCGCGGCTCGTACAACCATGATCTTTGGTATCCGCGCTGCAACACCGGCTATCACAAGCTGAAGTACAACGTCCCGACCGAGCGCAACTGCCACAACAACCTGACTGCGGCGATCAAGGAATTCGGCCTCGGTGAGGAATACGTGCACGACACGTTCAACGCCTTCATGCGCACCGGCCTCGATCCCAGGACTCAGGAGTTCTTTGTCGAGACGGCCGACGCGAAGGAGACCGACTACATGGATCTGCGCGCCGAGATGGATTGTCTCGTGGCGCTGTCCTCATGCCCGGGCTTCACCTCGCCGAACATCCGCGACGTGATCGCCGAAATCTACAATCCCTAGAGGATTGCCGTGACGATCGAGGCAGTGCATCGAAACCGAGGAGGCGCACTCTCGTCCTGGGCGCGGGACAACGCGATCCTGCTCGCACTCGTTCCGGCATTGATTTTCTTCGCACTGGTCTTCGTCTATCCGAATCTTCGCTTCGTGATCGAAGGCGTGTTTGCCGAACATCCGGACGGCCCCAGCCTGCTCGACATCGTCACGGGCCGCTCGGTGATCGGCCGGCTGATGGTCATGAGCATCGCACTTGGCGTCTGCACTGCGCTCGGCACGCTCGTGATCGGATATCCGATCGCCTACTATCTTGCGCGTTCGACGTCGCGCTGGCGTCACTACGTGTTCGTCGTGATCTTCGTGCCGCTGCTGTTCAGCATCGTGATCCGTACCTTTGGCTGGATCGTGCTGCTTGGGAGCAATGGCCTTCTCAACGGGCTGCTCATCCAGCTCGGCGCGATAGATCAGCCGGTGGTCTGGCTCTACAACTTTCCCATGACCGTCGTCGGGCTGGTGCACGTGTTCCTGCCCTTCATGGTGCTGTCGATCCTCAGCTCCCTTTCGCGCGTCGACCAGCGGATCGAGGATGCGGCAGCGATCCTCGGCGCCAGTCCGTGGCGCAGCTTCCGGCACGTGACGCTGCCGCTCTCGTCACAGGGCATCTTCGGCGGCTGCGCGATCGTGTTCAGCCTGACGGTCGGCGCCTACGTGACGCCGCGCCTGCTCGGCGGCGGCCGCGTGCAGGTGCTGGCAACGGAGATCTATACGCAAATGCTCGAGATCGGCGATTGGGGCATGGCGGCGCTGCTCGGCGCGGCCCTCACGATCGTCACGCTGCTCGGCATCGCTCTTTATCAATTGCTTGCCGGCGGACCGGTCCGGGGCAAGCGATGAAGGGGGATGCGAGACCGGTTTTTCACGACCACGCCGCCGCAAACGGGGATGCGGATCGTGGTCTGGCACAGAGGGAGACATGAGCATGATTGATCGTCGCAGCTTTCTGCAGGCCGGCAGTGCCTTCGCGGCGGCGGCCGCAACCGGGCTCACGAGCGGAGCCGCTCACGCGTCGGATACGCTGCATCTGCTGTCGTGGGGATGGGGATACGACAAATCCGTCAAGGACGGCGTCGCGGCCCGGCTCAAGGAGGCGACGGTCCAGCTTGAGGTTGGCACCAACACGGCGAACTACGCCAAGCTGCTCGCCCAGCGCTCGAACCCGATCATCAGCGGCGGGACGTTCAACGGCACATACTCGTATCGCGGGCACGGCGACAAGCTTTGGGTCAACATCGAGAAGAGCGCGGTCCCGAACGCCGCCAATGTGCCGGCTCACGCGTTCCTCGAAACCGGCGGCGTCGTGTTCGGCGTCCAGCCTTACGGGATCATTTACAATCCACGCTTCGTCGAGAAGCCCAAGTCGTATCTCGATCTGTTCGACCCGAAGTACAAGGGCAAGGTCGGCCTCGCCGACTACATCTTCGACGGCTTCGGCCTGACCGCAAAGGCGATCGGCAAGAGCGTGGACGATGTGCCGGCCGGCATTGCCGAATGGGCCAAGCACAAGGCGAACATCGGCCCGTGGAATCAGTCGCCCGCACACACGAACGACCTTGTCGAAAGCGGAGAGATCTGGCTGGCTTTCGGCTTCGGCGGCATCGCGGCCGGCGCGATCGCAAACGGCAAGAAGATTGCGTACACGACCCCCTCCGAAGGCGCCACCCAGGTCGCCGACGTCGTCCACGCGATCAAGGGGTTCAACGACAAGACGGCCGCGCTGACTCAGCGGGCGCTCGGCCTGTTCCTCGACGATGTGGCGCAACTGACGTTCACCCGCAATGTGTTCACGAGCCCGATCAGTTCGACGGCGAAGATCCCGGCGGATCTGGCGGCAAATCCGGCGCTGCTGTCGCCCGAGCAGGTCGCGGCGCTGCATCGGCCGGATCTGGAGCTCAGCGCGAAGAAGTTCGGCGAGTACCGGAATCTCGCCAATCAGCAGCTCAAGAGCTGATCCGCCGTAACGCCGGACCGCAAAGGAGAAACACCGAAATGGCCATTACCATCACCCAGGTGCATCCGGACAAGCTCAGCACGCGCCGAGCCAAGGACGGGCGCATTCTCTACTCGCAGGTTGTCGAGGTGAAAGGCAGTGGCCGCATGATCTTCGTCGCGGGCCAGGTCGCCCGCGACGCAGCCGGCAACGACGTCGGCAAGGGCGACATGCGCGCGCAGATCGCGCAGGTCGGCGAGAATATCAAGGACGCGCTCGAAGCCGTGGGCGCGTCGCTCGGCGATATCGTGCGGACGACGACCTACGTCACCGACATCGACGAGTATTTCAAGCACGCGGACGTGCGGCTACGCTATTTTGCGCACTCGACCCCAACGAGCACCACCGTGGAGGTGCGGCGCCTGGCGAGCCCGGACCATCTGGTGGAGATCGAGGCGTTCGCAATTACGAGCTAGGTGCGGGTACGTGTAGGCCTGGCGGCACGACTTCCTCGGATTGAGACGGCGCGCTATCGTCCCCGCCGCGGCAGCGACTCAACGGGGTTGGGCAGGGCACGTGCCGGCGCTGTTCATTGGATTGATTTGCGCATTCCTTTTGGGCGCCAGCCCCTTGTTGGCGGCCTCGGTCGTCGTGCAGCAGCGCGGTCCGAACGAGCGGAGCTTTGTATCGATACAGGGAACTTTCGTCCTCAACGACGATGAAGTCTTCCGCGGCAAGACCGCCGGCCTGACCCAGGCCATCGTTTCTTTCGAGAGTAACGGCGGCAATCTTCTTGCTGGAATCCGTATCGGGTCGCTGATCCGTCAGAAAGGCTTTTCGACGGTTGTCGACTCGGGAGCGCTGTGCGCCTCCGCCTGCGCGCTCGCCTGGCTCGGTGGGGAGACGAGATCGATCGGCGACGGCGCCCGCGTGGGCTTTCACGCAGCCGCCCGAACCGCTGACGGGCTGCGCATTCAATCGGCGGCGGGCAATGCCCTCGTCGCTGCGTACTTGACGCAGCTTGGATTTCGATCGGACGTGATCGCGTACGTAACGAAGTCCGGCCCCGCTTCGATGACATGGTTGACGTTCGCCGATGCACAACGCCTCGGCTTTAAGGTCACGCGGCTGACAAGCAGTCCCGTCCGAGGCCAGGATCACGTCAAGTTGGCCGCAGACAGCCAGCGTCAGTTGACGGTCCGCTCGCGCACGGCCGCATATTCGATCGAGTACGATCTCGATGGATCTCCGGTCTGCATTACCAAGGATGGGCAAAAATTGTTCTGCCCGGCCGTCTCCAGGGCGCGCCTCGGTAACCTGGTTCGGACCAAGGACTACGATGTGTTGCCGGTCTTCACTGCTTGCCGAGGCCCGGCCTGCCAAAGCACCGGAACGGTGTTGATCATCGAGCGCAGCGGCGAAACTACCGTCAACGGCAGCCTCGCTGAATATTGCCTTGAGTGTTCCGAAGAGGCGGCACAAGTGAACCGAGACGGCAACCAAGTGCGATTTGTGCTGAGCGGCAAGTCGGACGAACAGATCGTCGCCAAGGTCCAGAACGGGATAGTGCTCATCGAACCGCTCCGCGCGTCGTCACAAAAGCCCCTGGATCAGTCTCAGTGTACGTTCGTGTACGCTCAGTTGGGAGACTGTGCTCGCGCGCCGTTCTGCTCGGTGGCCAACGAGGGCATGCCTCCCGCATCGCGGGCCCGCTTGCAGAAGATCATGGACGAACACCCATGGTTCCCGGGAGAGAGCTACCTTCGTCAGTGTGCCACCGCCTGTCAGAACAAGTCGAATATGGACCGCTCGCTTTTTTCGGGGCTTTTCTGCCGTTGGTGACGCGCCTGGCCTAGCGCAGCCGCTGAACGCCCAGCTGTTCAAGCTGCTCGTTCGTCAGATAGCGGACGCGATGGCCTTGCAGCAGCAGAAACAGCTTGGCGGTTTCTTCGAGCTCCTCGACGGCTGCAACGGCCGCTTCGAGCGATGTCCCCGCGACCACCGGGCCGTGGTTTGCCAACAGCACCGCGTGATGCTTGCCGGCGAGCGCGCGAACTGCATCGGCCAGCTTCAAGTCGCCGGGCTTGAAGTACGGAATCAGCGGCAGGGTACCGATCCGCATCGCATAGTAGGCCGTGATCGGCGGAAGCACGTTGTGCGGGTCGACATCGGCGAGACACGACACGGCGACCGAATGCGTCGAGTGAAGGTGCACCACGGCGCCGCAGTCGTCGCGCATTTCATACATCGCGCGATGCAGGAACGCTTCCTTGGTCGGATCGCGCCCGGACACGAGCCGGCCTTCCGTGTCGAGCCGCGACATCGTGGCAGGATCGAGATCGCCGAGCGAACTGTTGGTCGGCGTCATCAGCCAGCCGTCATCGAGCCTGACGCTGATGTTCCCGGACGTGCCGGCTGTCAGCCCCCGATCGAAGATCGACTTGCCAAACCTGACGATACGGTCTGATGCGCCTGTGACACTCATGGCTTCTATCAACGTTTCGGAGCCGGGCCGGGAGAGCGCCGGACGATGATCTCGGCGTCGGACTCGAAATTGGGATCGATCGGATGGCCTTCGAGCTTCGACACCAGAAGCCGGGCTGCCCGGCGCCCAACCTCGTCGCTCGACACGCGCACCGTCGTGATTGGAATCGGCAACTCGGACATTATCTCGATATCGTCGTACCCGACAATCGGCACGTCGGCGGGACCTCGATGCCCATTGCCTGACTTTCTAGCGCCGGGCATCGATCTGGAGAAGGACGTGCCGCAGTGGGGCTTCCGGCCGCGAATCGCCTCCGACCTCAAGCGTATGGACAAGCGGCCGTTGATGCCGGCAATGATGAGCCTGCCCGCCGACATCGAGGCCAAAGTCCAGCCCGCTGGGCGCAGCCAGCCGATGCTCCGGCGGGCGGTCTGAACTCTCCACCAGGGGCGATGCATGTATCTGGGTGTCATTGCGGACGATTTCACCGGGGCGAGCGACATCGCCAACACCCTCGCCAAGGGTGGGCTTGCGACAACGCAGTTCTTCGGCCTTCCGCAGAACAATGCTCCTTCGGCCTGCGACGCCGGTGTCGTCTCGCTCAAGACCCGGTCGATCGAGGCTGACGACGCCGTCAGGCAGTCGCTTCAGGCGCTCGCCTGGCTGCAAGCGCAGGGATGCCGCCAGTTCGTGTTCAAATACTGCTCGACCTTCGATTCGACGCCGCGCGGCAACATCGGGCCGGTCGGCGAGGCGCTGGCTGCCACCCTGGGCGTGCGCGGCGCTCCCGCCTGTCCGGCGTTTCCCGGCACGGGGCGCACCGTCTATCAGGGTCATCTATTCGTCGGCGACCGGCCTCTCAACGAGTCCGGTCTGGAAAACCATCCGCTCAATCCGATGACGGATTCCGACATCCGCCGCTGGCTGGCGCGGCAGACGAAGCATCCGGTCGGTCTCGTGGCAT
>DATEKY010000734.1:0-6110 GCA_035277225.1 Xanthobacteraceae bacterium | reverse complement strand
TGCGATTGTTCAAAGAACTTGACCGCCAGAACCGCGGCCAAGCTGCCGAAGATATAGAAGTCGTACCATTCGATGACGTTGCCCACCGCCGCGGCGATGATCACGCGTCGAAAATCCCTGGGTACTTCCGGACCCGCCATGTCGTCCTCCCCTTGTTCCCCCGGCCCGCGCGTGGACGCGCATGACCGATGCTGGAACGCTAGGAGGGCGGACCCGTCTTGTCTGTGCTCAACTCGTATTAGGCGAAAGGTGTAGTATGCCCCAACAACTATTTGTAATTATTGATAAATGACAGAAAATCGATGTGACCGCCTATTGACCAGATACACACAGCGCGTCGCCCGTCGGGCGAGGCTTGATTGCTCCGGAGCGGAAGATCATCGGTTACCCAGAATTTACGCTGCGCTGTTTCATAGATACGCGAACGTTTACAGCACGCGTCGATACCGTGGCGAAGTTTCAAGCCTCCGCTTCGGGATGGTTCGATGTGAGGCGACGCCGGCACTCGCCATCGAAAGAGACCTCCGATCCCTCGCAGCCGCCTAAGCGGGCCGCCGCAGTGCTTGCCCAGCGCAGGCGTCTGATGGTGGAGATTGCGACGCTGCAAAACTCGGGACACGGATCGAAGTTCACCGCGAACGCGGAGCAACTGCTGACCCGATGGTGGGCTCCGGCGAATTGGAACGCGCGCAGCAAGCTTCTCGAGACTGCCGACTGGCTCCTCCGCGTGGAGAACTCCGCGACCCTCGTGAACCGCCGCAAGCGGGAGATTGCCGATGGTCAACCCTCTTGAGATCATGCCGGTCCTCGCCCTCGCGCTGATGATCGTGTTCATTCCACTGCTCACAGACCGGCCGCCACGGTAGGCCGAGCGGGCACCCCCCGGCGAGCATCAACATTCAGATCGATCTGCCTCGTCCCGGCGCGCTGCGCCGCCTGACATCCGTCAGCAATGCAAGCCGAGACCGTGCGCCGCGACAAGGCGCCAGACCCCATTGCGGGAGGCCGTGGCCCTCGTCCACATTGGCCCCGATTTCAGCCCCCATCCGCTGGGGCGCACGAACATGGAGTTGAGGATGGCCAAGGTCGCGATCGTTACGGGCGCAGGCACCGGCGTGGGGCGCGCGGCCGCGCTGGCGCTGATGAAGGCCGGCTATTCGGTCGGCCTCGCCGGCCGACGCAAGGAGCCACTGGAAGCGGTGTTGAAGGAAGGCGGCGGTAACGGTCTCGCGGTGCCGACCGACGTGAGCAAGGTTGACGAGATCCGCAGGCTCTTCGCCACCGTGAAGGAGAAATACGGCCGGCTCGACGTGCTGTTCAACAATGCCGGCATGGGCGCGCCGCCAGTGCCGTTCCACGAGCTGCCGGTCGAGAAGTGGAAAGAGGTGGTCGACACCAACCTCACCGCGCTGTTCGTCTGCACCCAGGAAGCCTTCAAGATCATGAAGGACCAGACCCCGCGCGGCGGCCGCATCATCAACAACGGCTCGATCTCGGCGCACACCCCGCGGCCACGCTCGGTCGCCTATACGTCGACCAAGCACGGAGTGACCGGCCTCACCAAATCGACCGCGCTCGACGGGCGCGAATACGACATCGCCTGCTCGCAGATCGACATCGGCAACGCCGCGACCCCGATGACCGAGCGCATGGTGGGCGGCGTGCTGCAGCCGAGCGGCGAGATGAAGCCGGAGCCTCGCATGGATGCCGAGCACGTCGGCAGCGCGGTCGCCTACATGGCGAGCCTGCCGCTCGACGCCAACGTGCTGTTCATGACCGTGATGGCGACCAAGATGCCGTTCGTGGGGCGGGGGTAGGATCGCGATGGAAGGAGAGGACCGAATGCTGCAGCGTATCGCTATGGCCGCGCTTGCGGTCCTCTCGCTTGCCCTCCCCGCCTCCGCGCAGACCTATCCTACGAAGCCGGTCCACCTGATCGTCGCCTATGCGCCCGGCGGCACCGGCGACGTGGTCGCGCGCGTGATCGCCGACAAGCTTGCGGGTGCGCTCGGGCAGAGCGTCGTGGTGGAGAACCGCGCCGGCGCGAGCGGCGCGATCGGCGCGACCTCGGTCGCGAACGCCGTGCCCGACGGCCACACGCTGCTGGTCGGGCAGACCGGCGAGATCGTGGTCAACCAATACTGGATGAAGGGGCTGACCTACGATCCGAAGAGCCTGATGCCGGTCGCGCTCGCGACCGTGGTGCCGCTCGCGCTGACCGTGCCGGGCAAGACGCCCTATGCGACCATGGCCGAGATGTTCAAGGCGATGCAGACCTCGGGCAAGCCTTTCTCGTTCGCCTCCGCCGGCACCGGCACGCCGGGCCATTTCGCCGGCGAGTACCTGAGCGCCAAGATGCCCGGCAAGCTCACGCACGTGCCCTACAAAGGCGCCGGGCCGGCGCTGAACGACATCATCGGCGGACACGTCGACATGTATTTCCCCGGTTTCCCGCCGGTGATGCCGATGATGAAGGCCGGCACCGTGAAGGTGCTCGCGGTGTCTTCGGCGCAGCGCTCGGAAGCCGCACCCGACATCCCGACCGTCGCCGAAGCGACCGGTTTCTCGGATTTCGATTTCACGCTGTGGCAGGGCTTCTTCGCGCCGCGCGGCACGCCCGCCGACGTGATCGCGAAGCTCAACGGCGAGATCAACAAGATCCTGCGTGACGCAGAGGTGCGCAAGAAACTGGTCGAGGCCGGCGCCAACGTGATGCCGCAGACGACCGAGCAGTTCGCCGCCTTCGTGCAGGCCGAGAGCACGAAGTACGAGCGCATCATCCGCGAGACCGGCGTGAAGCCCGAGTAACCGGACAGGCGCTCCCCGCCTCACCTGCGACAATCTGTCCAGCTTCCGCGCGCGACGGCGCTGTGGGGCGACCATGTTCCGTCATAAGCTCGCCACAGCTAATGGTTGCTAATTGCCCCGCAGGCGATTTGAGCCTGTGCATCGGCTGAAGCGGGAGAGATGCGCCATGAGATTTGCAGCGATCACGTTGACGCTCTGTCTGGCGGCGGCGAGCCCCTGCCATGCCGACGATCTCCAGGCGACACCGAAGTTCGGCGCAACCGATATCAGCTTTGAACTCAAGGCCGCCTACAGCGACCTCATGCTGACGGTGACCGGGCCCAACGGCCTGCACACCAGCGCCGCCGCCACGAACGGTTCGCCGACCGTCGACCTGAGGCGGCTGCGCGCCTTCGATGACGGCGTCTACGGCTACAATCTCACCGCCTCGACCGGGGAGAAGCTGCCCGACCGCAGCGGGCTCGACAACGGACGCGGCCAGCCCTCCGACGTACGGCTGAGGACCGTGTCGACCAGCGGCATGTTCGAGGTCAAGGGCGGCGCGATCGTCACGCCGGACCCGGCCGTCCGCGAACAAACCAACAAGCGCAATTGAAGGAGGGCACTAGCATGCGCATGACGCTCTCTCGCGCCGCCGCCTTCGCCGCCGTCGCGCTCGCAGCTCTCGCCGATAACGCGCGCGCCGATCAGGTCATCCCCGACGACCTCATCGTACAGGGCAGCCTCTGCGTCGGCTTCGACTGCGTGAATAACGAAAACTTCGGCTCCGATACGATCATCCTGAAGGAGAACCAGCTCCGCATCTTCTTCCTCGACACCAGCGCCGCCGGCTTTCCGAGCAACGATTGGCGGCTGATCGCGAACGACGCGAACGGCTCCGGCAACCTGTTCGCAATCGAGGACTCGACCGCCGGCCGCCGGATCATGACGCTCACGGCCGGCGCGGCGTCCAACTCGATCTTCGTCGACAGCATCGGCCGCGTCGGCTTCCGCACCGCGGCGCCCGTGCTTGACCTGCACGTCAACACCAGCAACACGCCTGCCCTGCGCTTCGAGCAAAACAACAGCGGCGGCTTCAGCGCACAGACCTGGGACGTCGCCGGCAACGAGGCGAACTTTTTCGTGCGCGACGTGACCGGCGGCAGCAAGCTGTCATTCCGCATCCGGCCGGGCGCGCCGACCAGCAGCCTCGACATCGCCGCGAGCGGAAATGTCGGCCTCGGCACGGCATCGCCGGGAGCGCGGCTCGACGTGCAGGCGTCCGGATCGAGCAATATCGCGGCGATCTTCGCGGACAACAAGGCGGACGGCCTCGCGTTCATTCGCGTCGATTCGAACGCCGGCTCCGGCTACTTCGGCACGTTCAACAACTATCCGGCGTTGCTGCGCAGCACGACGCAATACGCCTACCACTACGACACCAATAACAACCTCTCGATTCTCGCCGGCGGCGTGCGGCTTGACGGCGTCACCAACTGCGGCTCGGGCATCGTCAGCAACGGCAGCGGCACGCTGTCCTGTCTCGCCTCCTCGCGGCAGTTCAAGACCGTGACCGGCGACCTCGCGCCGAGCGTCGCGCTCGCGAACGTGATGGCGCTGCGTCCTCAGACCGGCTCCTACAAGGACACACCGGACGTGCCGGAGCACTGGTTCATTGCCGAAGAGGTCGGCGCGGTGGACCCCGCGCTGATCGGCCTCGCCGACGGCAAGCCCTATGTGGTCAAGACGCATAATGTCGTCGCCGACCTCGTCGCGGTGGTGCAGCAGCAGCAACGCGAAATCGACGAGCTCAAGCGGAAGCTGAAGAAATAGTCAGCGCCGCAGCATCAAGGTGAGCGCGAGCGCCACCGCGGTGCATGCCAGCACGACGACGAACGCCGCGTCGTAACCGCCGGTCGCGTCGAAAATGGCGGCGCCCGCATAGGCGCCAAGCCCGCCGAAGATCTGGTGCGTCATCGTGATGAAGCCCGCGAGCGCGCCGAGATTGCGCGTGCCGAAGCTCTCGCGAACGAACAGCACCGTGAGCGGCGCCGTGACCAGGAACGTCGCGCCGAACACCAGCGCGAACACCGCGATCGAGACCGGCGACTGGTCGATGGCGATCCAGGCGAACACGGCAACGCGCGCGGCGAACGCCGCGGCTGTCGGCCCCACCGGACCGAGTCGGTCGCTCGCAAGCCCGGACGCGATCACGCCGGCAAGGCCGGTCAGGCCCATCAGCGCCAGGAGATTGCCGGCGATCAGCGGGCTCAGGCCGCGGTCCTGCGCGAAGGCCGCCACATGCGTTGTGACGAAGAAGTCGTCGAGCCCGCAGATCGCGTAGATCGCTAGCAGCAACCAGAACTGGCGCGAGCGGGCGGCATTGCGCAGCGGCAACTCGTCCTTGCGCGCGCTTCCCGCCCCGCCCTGCCCCGGAATGCCGATCAGCAGCGGCAACAGCGCGAGATGCGCGACGCCGATCCAGATGAACACCGCGCGCCAGCCGATCTGCACCATCACGGCGGCGAGCAGCGCGATCATCACGAGCTGTCCGACGCTCATTCCCGAAATCGCGACCGCGTTGGCGAGCCCGGCGCGGCCCGGATAGACGCGCGTCACGATCACGCCGACGATGACCAGCGAGGCCGCGCCGTTGCCGATCGCGAACACCACGCCGTAAAGCACCAGCGCGTGCCACGGCTGCGTCACCAGGCTCATCGCGGCGATCCCGGCGCCACCGATCACCGTGCCGCCGATCAGCAGCGCGCGCGGACTGAAGCGGTCCGCCAAGCGTCCGGCGATGAAGGTCGCGAAGGCCGATACCACCATGTAGAGGCCGACCGCGATCCCGAGTTCGCCGCGCGACCAGCCGAACTCGTCGACCATCGGCTTGAAGGTGAGCCCGATCGCGAAGCGCGCGCCGCCGCCGATCAGGAGCACCAGGAAGCAGGCAACAACGGCGAGCGCGGGGCGCATGGTCCCTCGGGAAGATTGTTGTTGGTTCCGCGCGACAGGAGAGAGTTGAGCTCAGGTCTTCGGCGCGTCGGGCTGGCGCAGCGGATGTTCGGCGGCAAACGCCTCGAGCGCGATGCAGTTGGCGTAGATGCGCCCGGCGGTCGGATAGTCGGCCGGTTCGCGCCCGCCGAACAGTTTTGCGCTGGTCAGATGCGCCGCGAGGCAGATGTCCGCGACGGTGATCCGGTCGCCGGACGCATCTACGCGAACTGCATGGCGATCGAGGCGTTCGCCGCCGAACATCCGCTGCGCCAGCCCGACGCGCCGAAGACCTGAGCTCAACTCTCTCCTGTCGCGCGGAACCAACA
>DATEKY010000733.1:0-6353 GCA_035277225.1 Xanthobacteraceae bacterium | reverse complement strand
GGGGTTATGGATTCCGGGCCCGGCGCGTTGCGCCGTCCCGGAATGACAGCTGAAGGACCACGCCGATGACCCACAGCGCGTTGCGTTCCGAGTTCGAGCAGCTGATCGACGTCTATGCGCCGGTCGGCCAGCTCGGCACCGGCTTCACCTTCACCGAGGGGCCGATCTGGCACCCGGTCGATCATTATCTGCTGTTCTCCGACATGCCGGCCGACGTGCGGCGGCGCTGGGACGTGCGCGGCGGCGTGCGCGAGGTGCGGCGCCCGTCGAACAAGCACAACGGCATGACCTACGATGCGGAGCTGAACCTGATCGTGTGCGAACACGCGACCTCGAGCCTGGTGCGCGAGCGGCCCGACGGACGGCGCGAGGTGCTCGCGACGCACTTCGACGGCAAGGAGCTGAACTCGCCGAACGATGTTTGCGTGCGCTCCGACGGTTCGATCTATTTCTCCGATCCGTGGTACGGCCGCATGCCGGTCTATGGCGTCGAGCGCCCGCGCCAGCTCGGCTTCCAGGGCGTCTATCGCGTGCCGCCCGGCGGCGGGCAGCCGCAGTTGCTCGTCGACCGCAACCGCTTCGACCAGCCGAACGGCCTGTGCTTCTCGCCCGACGAGACGATCCTCTACGTCAACGACACCGTGAAGTGCATGATCTGGGCGTTCGAGGTGAACGCCGACGGCTCGCTCTCGACCGGGCGCATGTTCGCGAGCGGCATCCGCTCCGAACTCGAGCCGGGCGTGCCCGATGGCATGAAGTACGACGCGCAGGGCAACATCTGGGTCACGGCGCCGGGCGGCGTGTGGGTCTATTCTCCGACCGGCAGCCTGCTCGGCAAGGTGCGCGTGCCGGAGCTGGTCTCGAACCTGGCGTGGGGCGGCGAGGACTTCCACACGCTGTTCATGACCGCGACGCACTCGGTCTACACCGTGAAGACGAAAGTCGGCCCGCGCACCGAACCCTACATGCGCGCGCGCGGCGGCGGCGCGTCAAGCGCGCCGCGTGCCGCCGTCGCGACCGACGGCCAGTTGCGGCTCGAGCCGGCGCGCTGCGCCATGATCATCCAGGACCTGCAGAACGACGTCATCATGGACGGCGGAGCATTCGCGTCATCCGGCTCGCCCGCGCACGCCAGGCAGCAAAACGTGGTCGAGAACGTCCGTCGTTTAGCCGATGCCGCGCGCGCGTGCGGCGTGCTGGTGATCCACGTGTGGTTCGTTGTCGAGCCGGGCGCGCCCGGCATGACCTTGAACGCACCGCTGTTCGAGGGCGTGGTCGACAACAAGGCGATGGTGCGCGGCACCTGGGGGGCTGCGCCCGCGCCCGGGCTGGAGCCGCGGCCGGGCGACTTCATCGTGGAGAAGATGCGCATGAGCGCGTGGGAGGGCACGCGGCTCGAAACCATCCTGCGCGCGACCGGGCGCGACGTGATCATCAACACCGGCGCCTGGACCAACATGTCGGTCGAGCACACCGCGCGCACCGGCGCCGACAAGGGCTACTTCGTGGTGCTGCCCGAAGATTGCTGCTCGACCATGAACGCCGACTGGCACAACGCGGCGATCAACTATGCGCTGCAGAACGTCTCGGTGGTGACCAAAGCCGACGCCGTGATCGCGGCGCTGGGGTGAGGCAGGTTACGTCATGACGACACGCATCGGCCTGATCGGCCTCGGCCTGATGGGTACTGGCCTCACCAAGCGCCTGATCGCGACCGGGCACGCGGTGATCGGCTTCGATCCGGATGCGGCGCGCATGCGCGAGGCGCAGGCGCTCGGCGCGCGCGTTGCCGACAGCGCCGCCGCGGTCGCGCAGGCCGCCGACATCATCCTGGTCTGCGTGATCAACACCGCCGCGGTCGAGGATGCGACCCTGGGCCCGCGCGGCATCGCGGCGGGCGAGATCAAGGGCAAGATCGTGGTCGATCACTCGACCACCGAGATCAAGGCGACCTTGCGCATCGCGCAGGCACTGACCGCGCGTGGCGCCGCCTTCGTCGATGCGCCGGTGTCGGGCGGGCCGGGTGCGGCCGAGAGCGGCACGCTCGCCATCATGGCGGGCGGCGCTGCGGAGGCGATCGCGCGCATCGCGCCGGTGATGGCGCATTTGGGAACGATGACCCACATGGGCGGCGCCGGCGCCGGCCAGGCCACCAAGCTGGTCAACCAGACCATCGTGCTCACGAACTATTGCGTGCTCGCCGAAGCACTGCGGCTCGGCGAGGCCTATGGCGTCGACGTGAGCAAGATCCCGCAGGCGCTCGCCCCGGGCCATGCCGGCTCGAACCTGCTGCCGGTCGCGTTTCCACGCATGGCGGCGGGCGACTTCGCGCCGCGCGGCTATGCCCGTCAGGTGCTGAAGGACCTCGAGATGCTGCAGGCCGCCGCCGCCGACGAGCACGTCGCGATGCCGATGGCGGCGCAGGCGCTCACCCTCTACCGGTTGCTGGTCGCAGGCGGGCAGAGCGAGCGCGATGCCGGCGCGGTGGTCACGCTGTATCCGCGGCACGAACCCGGCGGATAAAAGAACAGCGGCCTACAGCTTCGGCAATCCCAGCCAGCCGGCGAATGCCGACAGCACGGTGTGAACCGCGAGTGCGACCAGGATCATGCCCATCACACGGCTCATGATGCTGATCCCGGCGTTGCCGATCAGCCGCGAGACCGGCGCGGCAAGGAGCAAAACGGCGAGCGTAATCGCCAGCACGACGGCAAGGACACTCGTGGTGAGCGACAGCTGGACGAAATCGAAACGATGATCGTCGGTCAGCAGAACCACGGTCAGCATCGTGCCGGGACCGGCAATCTTCGGAATCGCAAGCGGATAGATGGCGACCGCCGTTGCCTGATCGCCGCCGCCATCCGCCGCAGGGGCGTAATTCGAGCCACGCACCATGTCGAGCGCGACCAGGAACAGAATGATGCCGCCGGCAATCTGAAACGATCGAAGCGATATGCCCATCTTCTCGAGCAGGAAGCCGCCCGCGATGATGAACAGGAGCAGCACACCGAACGACGTGAGCACCGCGGTCACGGCAACACGGCGCTGCTGCGCGGTGTCGAACCCCGCGGTGAGGGCAAGGAACATCGGCAGGGCGGAGATCGGGTTGACCACGATGAACAGGGTGACGAACTCGCTCAGCCGTTCCTGCCACATCTCGCCCCCTCCCGAATCGCCTTGCCCATCTTCACGCAGTTTGGCGCGCTGCACCACGGTGCAGAACCCGGGCACGCGTGATGCTCCCCTGCCAGGGCCAGGGCCAGGGCTGCGATGCGGCGTATTGAGTGGCAAGTACAGTGCGCCAGGCGCGATCAACCGCGGCTCATCTCCACAGCCGCGATGCCACGCCAAGCGCAACGTCGCCGATCTTGACCTGGTCGATCGCATTGCGATAGCGGCCGGAAAACACGTGGCGAATGAGATGCGCACGGGTCTCCTTGCTGTGTTCGAAATGAACCGCGAAGGAATTCTCCGACGCACGCACGATGACGCCGTCGACGCCGAGAGATCCCACCGTCACCGACACGCGGCTCCCGGGCGCTGCCGGACTTTGCCCGAAGAATGCGATGCCACTGACCGAGATATCGAAGACCCGAAAGTCGGCGGCCCGGCCCATCGCCTCGACCCTGAAACTCCGGTCCGACTGAAATCGCGCGGCGTTGCGGCGCTGGCTGTCCTCGATGGCAACGAAGCAGGCGAGCGTCAGGATCAGCAGGTTGTACCAGCTCCAGAACAGCGCCATCGCGCTGGCGTCCGCCAGCGGGTGGCTCGCATCGATGCTGTAGGCCCACAGGATGCCTGCCGCCGTGAGCGAGAAGTACCCCGCAAAGGTGCCGAACATCAGCCATTGCACCGACTTTCCGCTGCGGTCTCCGCCTTTCGCCGTGACCTTGAATTTGTGACCGATGGGCCTGGCCAGTCCGACGAACGCGGAGCGCACCATGTCGGTTGCGCCGAGCAGCTGGCTGATGTCGCCCAGGATCGGCAGCACGCGCCCGCGCGACACCCACACGATGAAGGTCATATGGACCACGAGATACGGCGCCACATAGCCGATCGCCTCTGTCACGTGGGCATGGACGGCCTGCACGTTGAAAAGCAGATAGGCGGGAGGAACGATCAGGCACAACAGGCGAAACAGATAGGTGGTCGACCAGTACAGGAACGTCTCGATCAGGAAGATGCGATCCACCAGCGACAGGCGATTGCTGAGGCGCAAGGGGCTGCTCGACCCCCGTATGATCTGCATGAACCCGAGACACCAGCGGCTGCGCTGCGTGACGTATTCCTTCAGTCCCTCGGGCGCGAGGCCGAGCGACAGCTCTTCGTTGAGGTAGATGGTGGCGTATCCGGCTTGCCTGAGGCGGAGCGTCAGCAGGTAATCCTCGGTCACCGAATCGGTCGGGAAGCCGCCGATCTTCATCAGCGGAGCCGCGCGGATCAGCGATGACGTGCCGCAACAGAAGGCGCCGCCCCACGCATCCTTCGAGGCCATCAGCACGTCGAAGAAGTAGCGCTGCTCGTCCGGCCAGGTTTTCGCGATCGCCAGGTTCGACTGGATCGGATCGGGATTGAAGAAATGCTGCGGGGTCTGCACGATCCCGACGCTTTCGTCCTTCATCAAGGCGAGAACGCGCCGCAGGAATCTCGGCCGCACCACGAAGTCTGCGTCGAGGATGGCGATGAAATCGGGAGGCCGGGCCAGCGAAGCGAGATGGCGCAGCGCGCTGTTGATGTTGCCCGCCTTGGCGTGCGCGTTGTCGGGGCGCGTCAGGTATCCGCATTGCAGCCGTGCGCAAAGCTCCTTCAGCCACGGGCGCCGCCCGTCGTCGCAGACCCAGAGACGCATGTTGTCGTAGTCGAGCGCCTGCGCGCCGATGATCGTGCGTTCGAGGATCTCCTCGTCTTCGTTGTAGGTGCAGATCAGGACGTCGACCAGCGGCGGCACTGGCAGGCTGTCGAGCCATTGCGTGTTGCGGTCGGCATCCGCCGTGCGCGACCGGGTGCGGGTCAACGCGATCATCGAGATCGACGTCCCGGTCGCGCAGAGCACCTCGACGACCAGGAACACGATCCCGACGGCGAAATCCATCGACGCGTCGAGCGGCGGAAGGGTGTGAAAGATGCGCCAGAGCAGATAGCGCCACACGATCGCGAGGCATGCCCCGATCAGCAGGCCGCGCGCGATGACGTTGTCCCGATTGGCCCACGGCAGGAGGGCGAACATCGTGAGCCCGATCAGGAGACCGGGCAGCATCGCCTCCCAGAACGTCAGGCCGGTCGCAAGGCTCATGGAGCGCTTTGGACTGCGGCGCGGGTGTCGAACGTCACGACGCCGGTTCGTCCGACCTGACAGCTATCTCCCGTCGTCAGCGCCGGCACCTCGACCGTCGCATGATAAGGTTCGCGCGCCAGAGTGGACTGGTTGATGGCGAGGTTGGCGGGCGTTGATGCGAGGCCGTGCAATCCGACGACCCGGCCTGCAAGGTCCTCGGACTCGCCCCTGAGGCGGAACGTGGCGTTGCTGCCGATTTTCAGCTTGTTGAAATTCGCTTCGCTCACCGCCGCGGTGACGACCGTAGCCTTGCAGTCGAGCATGCGCATCAAATCCTGGCCGCGCCGGATGTCTTCCCCCGGCGATGTCAGGTTTTCCCAGATCTGACCGTCGGTCGGGCTCGTCATGACGGCGACCGACATGACCCCGTATCGATCGGTCTCTTCCTGGATCTGCGACTGCAGGCTGGCCAGCCTGCGATCCTGCTCCGCGATGGTCGCTTGCATCTCGGAGATCGACTGACCCAGCTCGCTCGCCCGCTGTGCCGAGCGCGGAACGTCATTGAAGCCGTCGGTCACGAATATCCCCTGCCGCGCGGCGGTCAATTCGATCTCCGTCGCCTGCAGGCGCCGCTCAAGGGATGTCAGGGCGGCCGATGCGACCCTTTGCTCCCGCACGATCTCGTCGTGGGCGGCCTGCGTCTGAATTCCGCGATTGTACAGCGCCGAGATGCGCTGCAGCGAGGCATTGGACGCTTCCAGCCGCGCCGTGGCGGCTTGCTTGTCGGCGACGATCTCGTCCCGCCGCGCTTCGATGTGCGAAATTCGGAAGCGGGTGAACGCGTTGAACTGGGCAAGCTGCACGGCACGCTCGCGTTCGAGCTGAACGAGGCGGTCGTCCGAGGTGCGGCGCTGATGCTCCAATGCGCTCTGGTTGCGCCGAAGCTCGTCGAGCCGCCCGCGATCCGCGCGCGGATTTTCAATGCGAAGAATGGTCTCGCCGGAATGCAGCGATGTGCCGACGCGCGAATTGCGTCTCCAGTCGACGATCTGCCCGTCGATCGGTGACCGCAGGGTGA
>DATEKY010000732.1:0-2183 GCA_035277225.1 Xanthobacteraceae bacterium | reverse complement strand
CGCACGACGCCGGAGGGCAGCAGCGACAGCTTGTAGGTGACGTCGTCGATGACCAGCGTGTGGCCGGCATTGTGGCCGCCCTGAAAGCGCACCACGACGTCGGCCTGTTCGGACAGCCAATCGACGATCTTGCCCTTGCCTTCGTCGCCCCACTGGGAGCCGACCACGACCACATTCGCCATCAGGACACCTTAAGAGCCGCACGATTGGCGACGGGGAAAGAAGGCGGGCAAGGCGCCCGGATACCCTGCCCCGATAAAGGAAGGCGTTGTGCGAGGCAAGGCATTGGGCCGTCTCAATTAACGGCCCAATGGCGCCAGCCTGTCACCCCGGGGCCGGCCGCAGGCCGGAGCCCGGGATCCATAACCACAGGACAGGACGGTACTCGCAGAAATGCGGTCCACCACCGAAGGTCGGGGTCATGGATTCCGGGCTCGGCGCTTTCGCGCCGCCCCGGAATGACAATCCGCCTCAGGGCCGGCGCGGCTCGTAGGCGACCACCTTGTCGCCCGGCCAGCGCAGCCGCCAACCGAGCTTGATCTCCTTCGCCTCGCCGGGCGCGGCATCGAAGCTCCAGGCCAGCACGCCGCGCCGGTCACGCACGTCGCGCTCGGTCGGCGGCGTCGTGCCGGGCAGCATCTCGACCAGGATGTCGGCGATCTCGCTGGTCGGGATCTGGTCCTCGACGACGATCCGCATCGGCCGGTTGTGGCCGCTGCGCACCGTGGTCTTGAACTCGCGCTCGTCGGTCTTGGCCGACGAGATGATGCCGGCCGTGCCTTCGAGCTTGCGCGTGAGCACGCGCGCGACTTTGACCTTCTCGTCCGCGCCGAAGCCGAGGCGCAAGGTCTCGTCCTTCGGGGTGAGCGCGAGCGTCCCGCGCCCGACGAAGATGCCGTCGCGGTAGAGCGCGACGCGCCCGGCGAGGAGCGGCGCCTCCTCGGCGTGCTTCATCGACGCCTCGAGGTAGGCGGTCTCGTCGAGCGCGGGCGCGGTGCGCACCAGCAGGTCGGGCGCGATCGTCGCGGTCGAGATGCGCAAGCTCTTCGCGCCCTCGTTGGTCGCAATCGTCACGCGGCCGGGAACGCGGAACAGCGCCTGATAGCCGCCGGTCTCGATCGCGGTCTCCTGCTCCTGCGCGGGTGTCGAAGGGGGCGCGAAGGCCGCCATGTTTTCCGCGGACCGGTCATCGCGCAACGCTGAGCGCTCCTGCATGAGGCGCGGACTTTTCGCGGCGGCCGACGATGCCGGCTCGGCATAGCGCACGACCAGCGGGCGCAGCTCCGGACCGCCGCCGCCCTTGGCGGTGCGCACGGTCGAGACCGACAGCGCGACGTCGCTCCAGTCCTCGCCGGTCTGCTGCACGATCTCGGCGCGGCGGATCAATTCGAGCGCCGGCTTGCGCTCGCGCGTGCCGGTGTCCAGCCGCGCATCATAGAGCGGCGCCCAGCGAGCGCCGCGCACCGTATAGCTGACGCGGAAGGTCGCGCGCGCGCCGGCGTCGGCCGCAAGGTCGATGCGGACTTCCATCTTGCGCGGCGGGTTCGCCTGCAACGCGCGATCGATCCGCGCGATCTCCTCGTCGAGCTCGCGCTGCTTCAATTTCAGTTCGCGGATCGCGTTGTTGGCGCCGCGGATTTCTTCCGCGACCGCGCCGAAAGCAAGGCGCCATTCGGCGATCGGGCGCGCTTCGCCCTTCTCACCGAGGCCGAGCGGGAGTTGCGCGGCGAAGCGCTCGGCAAAGCGCTTGCGCACGGCCTCGGCGCCGATCTGATCCTCCAGCGCGGCGCGTTCGTCTTTCAGCGCCTGCCAGCGCTGCTCGAGTTCGGGCGCAGTCGGCGGACGCTCGGGACGCGGCGCGCGCGCATCGATCGCCCCGATGGTGACGCGCGCGCCGGTCTCGCCTTCGACGCGCAGCGAGGACGCATCGAGGCCGGGCGGGAAGTCTCGCGCGATCAGCGTGGTGTCACCCCGCGGCAGGTCGACCGTGATGAGCCGGGTGACGGTCGCGCCGTCCGGATAGACCGTGACAGCATCCACGGCGGACCGGACGTCGAGTTCCGCCGCCGGCAGCGGACCAAGTCCGGCAAAGACGAGGACGCAGGCGACGGGCAAATGCGCAAATGGACGGGTCATGAGCGGGTTCCTCTGGCAGGCGTCGCTCCCGGCGCCAATGGAACTCG
>DATEKY010000731.1:0-2163 GCA_035277225.1 Xanthobacteraceae bacterium | reverse complement strand
GCCCAGCTCGTCACCCACTTGTCGGCGGCATGCGCCGGAACGGACAGCAAGGCAGCAACGATCAATGCGCCGGCGCGGATCATGGCGTCTCCTCCATTGCGGCACCTTCTTTGAGCATGATCTTTTCCGAAAACCGGTATCCATCCCCGATCGGGGTCGAGGACATGCTTTTCGGGATCATGCTCGAGCCGCTTCGCGCCGATGATCGCGCTTTTCACGACCGGCAGGCAGCGCGAGATGCGCGCGTCTGCCATTCACTCCGCGAAGGTCACGCCGGGCGGCGGCGCCGCGTTGGCCGCGGGCGCGGCCGGCTCGCCACGGTCGAGCCGTTCGAGCAGGTTCGCCAGCAGCCCCCAGAAGAAGGTCTCGCCCGGATAGCCGCGGATGCGGCCGAACTCGGCGCCGTTCTCGACCAGCACGAAGACCGGCGTGAAGCGCTCGCGCACGATGAAGGAGAGGTCGTCGGGCAGGGGCTTTGCGATATCGACCCGGCGCAGCGGTGCGCGCTTGCCTTCGTCGGTCTTCGCATAGGCGGGCGCGATCTCGCGATCGAACCGCTGGCACCAGACGCAGCCTTTCTGCTCGAACACGATGAGCTCGGCCGCCTGCGCGGGCGCGCAGACGAGAGCGAGAATGACGGCCGCAACGAAGCGCATGCCTGTCAGATAGCGTCAGCCGTAGCGGAACGCCAGCAGGTGATCGAACGAACGCAGCTCGATCAGCAGCCGGTGCAGCAGGTCGCCGTCGCGCGTTTCGGTCGCCTTGGGTAATTGCGCGAGGCTTGCGAGCGCGCCGTCGATCAGGCGGCGGAATTCCGGGTGGTTGCCGATCGTGGGCGGCGCCATGGCGTCGCAGCGCTGCAGCGTCGCGCGATAGGCCTCGGCGCTGGCCGGCAGCGTCGTCCAGTCCGGCCGCGCGTCGTGCGCAAACAGCGTGTCCATCGCGGTGTTGGAATCGATCACGCAGTCGGCCAGCACCGTGACGCCGTTCGACCGCCGCAGCTCCGAGAGCGACGCGCGGATCGCGTCGAGCGACTTGCGCGCGACATCGACCGAGCCGAGGTCGAGCACGAGGAAAATGCCGACCAGTTTGGTCGAGATGTCGAGCATCGTGCCGGTGTAGCGCTCGGTGTCGCGGAACGCGGCCGGCTTGCGCAGCGCCGTCACCTTCGCCCATGCCGCGCGCAGGCCTTCGAGCTCCAGCGCCGCCAGATCGATATTGCCGGTGCGCAGATAGCCGGCCGCGACGCGATGGTGGGCCATCGCCGCCTCGACCGCGCGGTTGAAGTCGTCGAGGTCGTCGGCACGGGCGGGCGCCATGCAGGCGAGCGCCAGCAGGATTGCCGCGGCCGTGCGCTTGAGCGGGAGCAATCGGAAACACATCTGTGTGACAATAGCGCAAGGGCGGCTTCCGTGGCGACCGCGTTCGGCGCTAGATATTTTGCCGTCAACGGGCGATGAACCGATGCTGACGCGACGGGGTCTGGTGTTGGGTGGGACGGCTCTCGCAGGGCTGGCGGCTCCGCGCGCGCACGCCGCGGCCGTGCTGACCGACGATGGATTGTATAAACAACCTTGGTTCCTCGAGAGCTTCCTCGAACTCGGCGACGATCTCGACGGCGCCGCCAAGGCCGGCAAGCGCTTTGCGGTGATGTGGGAGCTGCGCGGCTGCCCCTATTGCAAGGAAACGCATCTCGTCAATTTCGCCAGGCCCGAGATCGAGGACTACATCAAGGCGAATTTCGAGATCCTGCAGCTCAATATCGTCGGCTCGCGCAAGGTGAAGGATTTCGACGGCAGCGAAATTTCCGAGAAGGCGCTGGCGGCGAAATACGGCGTGCGCTTCACGCCGACGTTCCAGTTCTTTCCGGAGTCGCCCGAAGGGCTCGCGCAGCTCGCGCCGGAAAAGCGCGAGGTCGCGCGCGCGCCCGGCTATCTGCGCCCGGACGATTTCCTCGCGCTGTTTCGCTACGTGCGCGACAAGGGCTACGAGACGAAGAGCTTCCGGGATTATTTGAGGAGCGTGCGGAGCTAGCGCAGTTGTCGTAGCCCGGATGGAGCGTAGCGAAATCCGGGGCGGCCCCGCATTCCGCTTCGCTCCATGCGGGCTACAAGGAAATCACTGCCCGGTATTCACCGGGCTCTCCCGGCTCATCAGCAGCGC
>DATEKY010000730.1:0-4257 GCA_035277225.1 Xanthobacteraceae bacterium | reverse complement strand
CCGCATGATCGATCTGGTGCAGTCCGATGTCTCCGGGCTGCTCGTGACGATCGAGCGCGTGCCGGGCAAGAGCGGCTTTGCCGACAACCTGATCGTGCGCAACACCGCGCCCGGCGAGGCGTCCGGCATCCTGATCCTGTCGCATGTCGACACGGTGCATCCGGTCGGCACGCTGAACGGCGCGCTGCCGTTCCGTCGCGACGGCGACCGGCTCTACGGGCCGGGCCTGTTCGACATGAAGGGCGGCGCGTATCTGGCGCTCGAAGCGTTCCGCCAGGTCGCCAATGCCAAAAGCGCGAAGCTGCCGGTGACATATCTGTTTACGCCCGACGAAGAGGTCGGCAGCCCGACGTCGCGCGCGCTGATCGAGGCCGAAGCGAAAGAGGCGCGCTACGTGCTGGTCACCGAGCCGGCGCGCGACGGCGGCAAGATCGTCACGGCGCGCAAGGGCGTCGGCCGCTTCGAGGTGAAGACCACCGGCGTGCCGGCGCATTCCGGCGCACGCCATCAGGACGGGCGCAGCGCCATCAAGGAAATGGCGCGGCAGGTGCTGGCGATCGAGGCGCTGACCGATTATGCGCGCGGCGTCACCACCACGGTCGGGATGATTTCCGGCGGGACGGCGCCGAACGTCATTCCGCAGTATTGCCACATCTCGGTCGATCTCCGTGTCAGGGACGTCGCGGCCGGCGAAGAGTTCGAGCAGAAGATTCTCGGCCTCAAGCCGTTCGACCCGGACGTCAAGGTCGAGGTGACCGGCGGCATGAACCGTCCGCCGTTCGAGAAGTCGGCCGCGATCGACGTTCTGTTCCGTCACGCGCAGTCGGTCGCGCGCGGCATCGGGTTCGACCTGCAGCATACCGACATGACCGGCGGCGGCAGCGACGGCAATTTCACCGCGGCGCTCGGCGTGCCGACGCTCGACGGCCTCGGCATCGACGGCGACGGCGCTCACACCGAGTGGGAGCACGGCCTGATCTCGTCGATCGAGCCGCGCACCCGATTGATGCGTGGATTACTGGAAACCTTGCAGTAGCGCGCAATCAGGCGAAGTGGGCACCGGTTCGCCGCCCGGATTGCGCGCCAAGGAAGAAGCGCCCTACCAGATTTCCTTGAGGATCAGGATCAGCCCGAGGATGCTGATGAGCCACACCAGCGTCCGCACGTAGATGATGCCGGCGAGATAGACCGGCCAGTACACCAGCCGCGCCCAGAAGAAGATCGTTGCGCCGAACGCCGCCTGCTGCGCCTTGCCGGCAATGCTCGCCGCCAGCACCAGCGCCAGGAACATCACCATTCCTTCGATCATGTTCTTCGCGGCGCGGTCGGAGCGGCCCGCCATGTCCAAAGGCGGCGCGATGCCCTCGCGGTTGCCGAACGCCACCATGACGCCGCCCGGCGCCCACACCTTGGCGCAGAACGCGCTCGCCACCAGCACCATCACGAATGTCAGGATTGAAGACCAGACCAGTGCTTGAACCGTCGTCATCATCGCACACCCTCCCCAGCTCAGGTTGCATGAACGAGGAAAAGCTTGGCGACGTTTAAGGCACGGCGCAACGCGTGGCGGAAGGCCATCAACTGAATTGTCGGACCAGCGCAAGGCCGGCAAACAGCCCGCCGACCGCGAGCGCCACGGAGAGACCGACATAGAGCGCCGCAAGGCCGAGCTCACCGCGTTCGTACAGCAGCGCCGCATCGAGCGAGAACGCCGAGAAGGTCGTGTAGCCGCCCAAAATGCCGGTGGTGAGAAACAGCCGCCAGCTTTGCGACGCATCGCCCTTGAACGCGAAGTAGCCGGCGAGCAGCCCCATCACCAGCGAGCCGGTGACGTTCTCGAACAGGGTCGCGTAGGGAAACGCCGTACCGAACAGCCGGGCGAAGCTGACATTGATGCCATGGCGCAGCGCCGCGCCTAACCCACCGCCGAGAAAGACAATCAGGAAGGCCATTCGTCGTCCCTTTCCAAGACCGGGGCGACAAAAAAGCCGCCCAGCTGCGGCCTGGACAGAGTCCTACCGCCTGTTCGCGCGGTAGGAGTCATCAGCCGTTGCGGGCGGTTTCGGGGGACTCCATCCCCATCGCGGCGAAAGCTAATCGGCCGCGGCGGAGCCGTCAACGCGCGGCCGGTTGGATAAATCGGCATCACGATTGCCTACGCCTTGGGCGATTCTCGCACATCGGATGCACACGCGCTGCGCCGAATCCGGCGCGGAATCCAGCGCTTCGCCCGAATCCTCCGCTTGGCCCCGAACTTGCTGGTTCAACAGCTGGGTTGCGGGGACGGGCATGCGGGCGACCATCAAGGCTGAACCGGAAGCGGTCGCGCTCGACCTGACCCGCACCGCGCTGATCATCATCGACATGCAGCGCGACTTCCTCGAGCCGGGCGGCTTCGGGGAAACGCTCGGCAATGACGTATCGCTTCTCGGCCGCGCGGTCGCGCCGTGCCGTTCGGTGCTCGAAGCCGCGCGCCGCGCCGGCATGCTGGTCATCCATACCCGCGAGGGGCACCGCCCCGATCTGTCCGATGCGCCGAAGGCCAAGCTCGAGCGCGGCAAGCCGTCGATGCGCATCGGCGATCCCGGCCCGATGGGCCGTATCCTCATCCGCGGCGAGCCCGGACACGACATCATCCCGGATCTCTATCCGCTCGCCGGCGAGCCGGTGATCGACAAGCCCGGCAAGGGCGCGTTCTACGCGACCGATCTCGACGCGCTGCTGCGCAATTTCGGCATCCAGCACCTGCTCGTGTGCGGCGTGACCACCGAGGTCTGCGTCAACACCACGGTGCGCGAGGCGAACGACCGCGGCTACCGCTGCGTCGTGCTCGCCGACTGCTGCGCTTCATATTTTCCGGAGTTTCACGAGATGGGCCTCGCGATGGTCAAGGCGCAGGGCGCGATCTTCGGCTGGGTGTCGGATTCGGTTTCGGCGATCGCGGCACTCACCAAGCCGGCGCTGAAGCTGGTGAGCAGTTGATCGCAGGGGAGCGGGTCATGGCAACGGCCACAACGTATCAGCCGAGGATCTGGACGCCGGGCGACTGGAACGCGTTCTTCGGCTTCGGCACCAACATCCTGGTCAACATGCTGGTGCTCACCGGCCTGTTGCGCTTCGTGCTGAAGATGCCGGACGCGATCGTGTTCGGCCGCATCCTGCCGGCGCTCGGGCTGATGATGTGCCTGTCGACCTTCTACTACGCGTGGCTCGCCTATCGGCTGGCGGAAAAGACCGGGCGCGACGATGTCTGCGCGCTGCCGTCCGGCGTGAGCGTGCCGCACATGTTCGTGGTGACGTTCGTGATCATGCTGCCGATCACGCTCAAGACCGGCGATCCGCTCAAAGGCTGGTCGGCGGGACTCGTCTGGGTGTTCTTCCAGAGCTTCATCCTGATGATCGGCGGCTTCATCGCGCCGTATATCCAGAAAATCACCCCGCGCGCCGCATTGCTCGGCACGCTCGCCGGCGTCTCCATCACCTTCATCTCGATGCGGCCGGCGCTTGAAATGTACATGACGCCCGTGATCGGCATCGTGTGCTTCGCCATCATCCTGGTGAGCTGGTTCGGCGGCTACAAATATCCCAAGGGCATTCCCGCCGGTCTGGTGGCAATCGCGGCGGGCGTGATCATCGCATGGGGCTCGACCCTGTTCGGGCTGAACTACGGCGGCATGAGCTTGGACAAGCTCGGCGGCGCGTTCGCCAATTTCGGCTTCTCGGTGCCGATCCCGGCGTTCGGATTTGTGTTCTCCGGCTTCGAATTCCTCGGCATCATCCTGGTCACCGCGATCCCGTTCGGCATCTACGATCTCGTCGAGGCGATGGATAACGTCGAGAGCGCGGAGGCCGCGGGCGACGAATATCCGACCACGCGCGTGCTCACCGCCGACGGCGTGGTCAGCCTGATCGGCTGCCTGATGGGCAACCCGTTCATCAACGCGGTCTACATCGGCCATCCGGGCTGGAAGGCGATGGGCGGCCGCATCGGCTATTCGGCCGCGGTCGGCGTGATGGTGATCGTGCTGTCGTGGTTCGGCATCATCGCGCTGATGTCGTCGCTGATCCCGGTCGTCGCGATCTCGCCGATCCTGCTCTACATCGGCATGCTGATCGGCGCGCAGGCGTTCCAGGAAACGCCGAGGACGCATGCGCCCGCAATCGTGCTCGCGCTCGTCCCGCATCTGGCCGCATGGTGCAAGACCCTGATCGATCTTGCGCTCGGCGCGGCCGGCACCAATGCGGCGGCGGTCGGCA
>DATEKY010000729.1:0-2317 GCA_035277225.1 Xanthobacteraceae bacterium | reverse complement strand
CGCGCCGCAGAACGGCACGCCCGCGACCACGGTCTATCGCTCCGGCGTGATCGACGGCATGGCCTACACGCTGTTCATGGACGGCTCGATCGAAGCCGAATTGCCCCAGGGCAAAGTGAGGTTCGGCTCGGTCGACGAGCTGCAGAAATATCTGACCGCGCGGCAGTAGAGCATGATCCCGAAAAGGCCTGTCCCGGACTTGATCCGGGATGGGTACCGGTTTTCGGAAAAGATCATGCTCCACTGAAAGGCGTCAGATCTCCGGCGCGCCCGCCACATCGATCGCGAACGCATAAGACAGCGCGACCTCCTTCAGCCTGTCGAAGCGTCCCGCAGCGCCGCCGTGACCCGCTTCCATGTTGGTGCGCAACGCGATCAGCTTCTTGCCGGTGCTGACCGCGCGCAGCTTCGCGACCCACTTGGCCGGCTCCCAATAGGTCACGCGCGGATCGGTCAATCCCGCGAGCGCGAGAATGGCCGGATAGTCCCGCGCGCTGACATTATCGTAGGGCGAATAGCCCAGCATCTCGGCAAACGCCTGCGGGTCGGTGATCGGGTTGCCCCACTCCTGCCATTCGGGCGGCGTGAGCGGCAGGCTGTCGTCGAGCATGGTGTTGATCACGTCGACGAACGGCACCTCGGCGATGACGCCGGCAAACAGGTCCGGCCGCATGTTGGCGACCGCACCCATCAGCAGGCCGCCGGCCGAGCCGCCATGCGCGACGATCTTGGCGGCATATCCTTGCGCGCGGAGATGCTCGCCGGCCGCGATGAAGTCCGAGAACGTGTTCGTCTTCTTCGTGAGCTTGCCGTCCTGGTACCAGTGCCAGCCCTTGTCGGTGCCGCCGCGGATGTGCGCGATTGCATAGACGAAGCCGCGATCGGCGAGCGAGAGCCGCGCGGTCGAGAACGCGGCCGGCATCGCATAGCCGTAGGCGCCGTAGCCGTAGAGCAGGCAGGGCGCCGTGCCGTCCGGCTTGATGTCCTTGCGGTGCAGGATCGAGATCGGGATCGTTTCGCCGTCCGCCGCCGTCGCGAACAGGCGTCGCGTCACGTAATCCGACGGCTCGTGCCCGCTCGGCACTTCCTGACGCTTGCGCAAGGTGCGCGCGCGCGTTCTCAGGTCGTAGTCCCAGGTCTCGTTCGGGGTCGTCATCGACGAGTACTGAAACCGCAACTCATCGGTCACGAACTCGTAGCCGCCGTCGGCGCTGAGCGAATAGGCCTCCTCGGCGAACGCGATCGTGTGCTCTTCACCGCCCGCGATCTGCCGCGCCACGATGCGCGGCAGGCTGTCGTGGCGCTCGAGCCGGATCATCCAGTCCGCCAGCACGATGACCGCGAGGACGTAGGTGCCGCGCCGGTGCGGCACCAGATCGCGCCAATTCTCGCGCGTGGGGTGGGCGAGGGGAGCGAGCGCGATCTTGAAGTCTTCCGCGCCGTCCGCGTTGGTGCGGATCACCAGCGTCTCTTCGCCGCCCCAGTTCGGGTGATGCTCGACGTCGTATTGCACCGAGGTTTCGCGCGCCGCCACCAGCGAGGGCTTCGCGTCGGGATCGTCGAGGTCGATCAGCCAGGATTCCGAGGTTTCGTGATCGTGCACCGACACCTCGGCGAAGCGGCCGGACTGCAATTGCCCGAGCGAGACGAAGTAGCGCTCGTCGTGTTCCTCGTAGACCAGCACGTCGTCGGCCGCCGGCCTGCCGAGCCGATGGCGATAGACGCGCGAGGGGCGATGATTGGCGTTGAGCCGCACGTAGTAGAAGGCGGATGAATCCGTGGTCCAAACCGGTGCGCCCTCGATGTCGGGGATCGTGTCGGCAAGGTCGCGCCCGGTTGCGACATCACGCACGCGCAGCTCGTCGTACTCCGAACCCTTGTCGTCGGCCGACCAGGCAAACAACCGGTGGTCGGGCGAATGGCGTGTCGCGCCGAGCTGGAAATAGGCTTTGCCCGCCGCGAGCGCGTCGCCGTCGAGCAGCATCTCCTCCGTGCCGCCGTCGCGCGGCTGGCGGCAGGCGATCGGGTGCTGCCCGCCTTCGCGGTAGCGGTAGTAATAGGCGTGCGCGCCATCCGCGCTCGGCACCGAGGAGTCGTCCTCCTTGATGCGCCCTTTCATCTCGGCGAACAGTTTCTCCTGCAGCGGCATCGTGTGCGCGAGCGCGGCCTTCTCGTAGGCGTTCTCGGCCTCCAGATACGCGCGGATTGCGGGATCGAGCACGGAGGGATCGCGCATCACCTCGCGCCAGTTTTCGGCGCGCAGCCACGCATAGTCGTCGGTCAAGGTGACGCCATGCCGGACGGAAGTGGTCGGGCG
>DATEKY010000728.1:0-12366 GCA_035277225.1 Xanthobacteraceae bacterium | reverse complement strand
CTTGGTTGCTGCATCGATCATATCGAGTTTGCGCGACGCGACCGACTTGAACTCTTGCCATTGTGACGGGCAAACGTCGTCCTTGAAGAAGCGTTCAGTGGCCCGGTTCGCGAAGCTCCGGATCATGACCTAGTATGTGTTACGGAACGCATAACAGTCAAGCCTCCCCGATCTCCCGCAGCACCTCCAGGGTATGCTCGCCGAGCGTCGGCGGGGCGCGATCGGCCGCCATGCGCACGCCGTTGATGGTGATCGGCGCGCGCACGCCCGGGATCGAGCCGCCTTTGGCGAAGTTGCTCGGCCGGTCGATGCGCATGTTGCGCGCCAGCACCTGCGGGTCGGCGAACACGTCTTCCAGCGTGTTGATCGGTCCGCCCGGCACGCCGGCGGCTTCGAGCTTCGCCAGCAGATCGGCGCGCGCCACTTTCGCGGTCAGCTCGAACATGCGCGGAATGAGCGTTCCGCGGTTCACCACGCGGCCCGCATTGGTGCGGTAGCGCTCGTCCTCGGCCATCTTGGGCTCGCCCAATAGCGCGATCAGCCGCGCGAACTGCGTGTCGTTGCCGCAGGCGATGATCACGTGGCCGTCCGCCACCGGAAACACCTGATAGGGCACCACCGCCGGATGCGCGTTGCCCATGCGCTTCGGCGCCTTGCCGCTCACCAGATAGCTCGCGGCCTGGTTGGCGAGCACGGCGACCTGGGTGTCGAGCAGCGCCATGTCGATGTAGCTGCCCTTGCCGGTGCGGTTGCGCTCGTTCAGCGCCGAGGTGATCGCGACCGCCGAATAGATGCCGGTCATCACGTCGGCAAACGCAACACCCCCGCGCATCGGCTCGCCGTCCGGCTGGCCGGTGAGGTCCATGATCCCGCCCATGCCCTGCACCAGCAGGTCGTAGCCGGCGCGGTGCGAGTAGGGGCCGTCCTGCCCGAAGCCGGTGACCGAGCAATAGATGATATCGGGCTTCTCCTTGACGAGGCTCTTGTAGTCGAGCCCGAACTTGGCGAGCCCGCCAGTCTTGAAGTTCTCGATCACGATGTCGGAGCGCGCCGCGAGCTTGCGCACGATGCGCTTGCCTTCGTGGGTCTCGAAATCGACCGCGACCGAGCGCTTGCCGCGATTGCACGAATGATAATAGGCGGCCGACATCTGCTTGCCGTCGGCGCCCTCCACGAACGGCGGCCCCCAGCCGCGCGTGTCGTCGCCCGCACCGGGCCGCTCGACCTTCACGACGTCGGCGCCAAGATCGGCCAAAATCTGTCCGGCCCAGGGGCCCGCGAGAATGCGCGCAAGCTCCAGAACGCGAAGACCGGCGAGCGGTCCCGGCATGATGACTCTCCTCAAGTGATCCGCGGCGAGAGCCGCGTGCGGTGGGTGCGATCTCTTACGGCTTCAGCCACACGATTTCCAGATCCTGCCCTATCAGGTGGCTCGGCGTCACGCCCCAGCCCTGGATGCGCGCGCTCATCACGATGATGCGCTGCCACCACAGGAGCGGCACCGTGTAGGCCTCGGTGAGCATGCGCGTCTCGAACTGGCGCAGCAGCCGGTAGCGCTCCTTCGGGTCGGTCGCGGCGGCCTGTTGCTCAAAGAGCTTGTCGAGCTCGCGGTCGGTGTACTTGCCGCGGTTCGACGAGATGTCGACCGAGAGGTGCCGGCTCAGCTGATAAGTCGGCTCGTCGATCGAGTCGCCCTGGAAGTCGAGCGCGACGTCGAACGTGCCCTCGTTCATCGCGTTGTTGTACAGCGTCTCGTTCGCCTGCACGTGCTCGGTCTCGACGCCGATCTGCCGCCAGGCGTCGATCACGTAGATGCCGCCCGGCACGTAGAGGTTCGAGACGGTGCGGTTGACGAGACGCACCTTCAGGTTCGGCACGCCGGCCTCGGCCAGCAGGCGCTTCGCCTCGGCGCGCGCCGCGTTGATGTCGCGCCCGAAGCCCGGCATCTTGGCGAGGTCGTCCTCGGTTGCCGCCAGATCGTAGCCGGGGCGCAGGTAGCCGCCGACATAGCGCATGATCGAGGAGCGCGGCAGGATCTCGGCCGCCTTCCAGCGATCGATCGCGAGCGAGAGCGCGCGGCGCACGCGCGCATCGTCGAACGGCTTCTTGGTGGTGTTGAAGGTAATCAGCAGCGCGTTGAGCCACGGGCTCTCATGCGCCACCACCTTGTCGCCGAGCGCCTTGGTCAACCGCTCGCGGTCCGCGCTGGTCACGCTGCGGAAGTCGGCCATGATCTGCCCGCCCTGCAGCGCGTTGATCAGCGCGGCGCCTTGTGTGAACGCGCCGCGGAAGCCGTCGAGATACGGAAGGCCCGGCTTGAAGTAGTCCTTGAAGCGCTCGCCGCTCCAGTGCGAGCCGGCGACATGCTCGGCGAGGCGAAACGGCCCGGTGCCGTTCACGTTGCGCACCGGATAGAGCGGATTCTCCTTCAGCTTCGCGGCGCTGTAGATGCAGTTGAACGGATTGGCAAACGCATAAAGCAGCGCGCGGTTCGGCCGCTTCAGCTTGAAGATCACGGTCGCGGGATCGGGCGTCTCGATCGTGTCGATGTCGGCGACCAGGCCCTGGCGCACCGACACGACGCCCTGCGGCGGATTGCGGATGCGGTCGTAGCTCGCCTTCACGTCTTCGGCCGAGAACGGCGAGCCGTCGTGGAATTTCACGCCTGCGTGGAGCTTGAAGGTGTAGGTTTTCGCGTTGTCAGCGACAGTCCAGCTCTGCGCGAGGTCGCCGATCAGCTTCGGGTAGTTCGGCGTATCGATCTTGAGCAGGTTGGAATAGTGCGGCGTCAGCAGGTGAATGATCGGGAAGAGTGCCGACTGGTGGCAGTCGTAGGTCGGCGGATCGCCCGAGTTGATGCCGAACACGAGCGTGCCGCCATGAACCGGTTTCTCCTGCGCGGCGGCCGGCGAGACGAGCAGGGCGCAGATGAGGCCGACGACAATGCGAAACGAACTCGACATTCGGTCCTCCAAGCTCTTCACCTCATCCTGAGGAGCGTCCGAAGGACGCGTCTCGAAGGATGGCCAAGCGCACCGCCGTCGCCGCGGGCCATGCTTCGAGACGCCCGCCTTCGCCAAGGCTTCGGCGGGCTCCTCAGCATGAGGTGCTGACGCGGAAGCGCGCGACCGCTGCTTCATCTACCTCGACACCAAGCCCCGGACCGTCCGGCAGCGCCACGGCGCCATCGCTGAGCGCGATCGGGCGCTGCACGATGTCTGCGGCGAGATAGAGATTGGTCAGGCTGACGCCCCAGGCGACATTCGGCACCGCGCAGGCGAGATGCACCGCGGCGGCGGTGCCGATGCTGGTTTCGGCGATCTTGGCGGCGACGTTGATCCTCAGGCCGAGCTTGCGGCACAGCTTCCCTGCCGCGACCGCATCGCGCAGCCCACCGAGCTTGATCAGCTTGAGCGACACGCCCTTCGCGCCGGCGCGTTTGACGGCCTCGATATCGGCGAGCGACTGGATGCTCTCGTCCATGCCGATCGGCGTTTTGGATGCGCGCGCGAGCGCCTTCAGGCCGGCCATGTCGTCGGCCGGCAACGGCTGCTCGATGAACGCAAGATCCGCATCGCGCGTGCGCTCGGCATAGCGGCGCGCCGCGGCCAATGTGAGCCCGCAATTCGCGTCGGCACACAGCGTCGCATCCGGCAGCGCCTTGCGGATCGCATGCGCCGCCGCGATCTCGGCCGCGATCGGCTTGACGCCGATCTTCAACTTGAAGAAGTCGAAGCCCTGCGCCTGCTTCTCTTTCGCCTCGGCGATGTCCTGCTCGGGCGTTGCATTGCCGAGCAGCCACATCGGCGCGACGCGTGCGCGCAAGGGCCGCGCCACCAGATCGATCAGCCGCTTGCTCGACGCGCGGCCCACGAGATCGAGCAGCGCCATCTCGACTGCCGAATGCGCGCCCGTGTTGCCGACCAGTGAACGCTGCAGCAGCGCGCGGTGATCGGCGCGCGCGTCCTTGGCTATCAGCAGCGGCGCCAGATGATCGCGCACTGCCGCGACCAACCCGCCGAGCGTGTCGCCGGTCATCGTGGGCGCCGAGGGCGCCTCGCCCCAGCCAATTTCACCGCCGGCCGCTTCGACCCGCACCAGCATGTTCTCGGCCCTGGTGATGGTGATGCCGGCCATCTTCATCGGCGCCTTGAGCGGCACTGCGACGGGAATCGCATCGATGCGGCGGATCGTCAGCGGGCGATCGGTCTGCGCTGCGACGTTCGATTGCGTCCGCTCCAGCATGAAGGATCAACCCTCAGGCTTGATGTTCGCCGCCTTGATGATCGGCGTCCACTTCTCCATCTCGGCCTTGTGGAACGCGCCGAAGCCCGCGGGCGTCATCTGCTCGGCGGTCGGCATTTCCTGGCCGACCTCGGCAAGCCGCTTCTGCACCGCCGGATCGGCGAGCGCGCCGGCGATCGCGGCGTTGAGCTTGGCGATCACGTCCTTTGGCGTGCCCTTCGGCGCCCACACGCCCTGCCATATCGCGACGTGGAAGCCGGGCAGGCCGGCCTCGTCGACCGTCGGCAGATCGGGCGCGGAGGCGAGGCGCTGCTTGCTGGTCACCGCGTAGGCGCGGACGCCGCCGCTTTTCGCGACCGAGAGCGCGGCCGACGCCTGGTCGATGATCATGTCGAGCTGGCCGCCGAGCACCTGCTGCAGCGCGGGCGCCGAGCCGCGGAACGGCACGAACTGGAATTTGTTGCCGGTCACGGTCTGAAGCGACAGGCCGCTGATATGCGGCGGGCTGGCGAGGCCACCGGTGCCGAACGTCACGTTATCCGGGTTGGTCTTGAGCCAGGCGATGAACTCCTTGAGGTTCTTCGCGGGGAGCGAGTTGCGCGACATGATCAGCATCGGCCCGGTCGCGAGCAGCGAGATCGGCGCGAAGTCGTTCAAGGTGTCGTAATTGAGCGGATAGACCGAGGCGTTGACCACGTAGTGGTTCACGCCGCCGATGCCGATGGTGTAGCCGTCCGGATCGGAGCGCACGAGGCGGCCGGTGCCGATCGTGCCCGAGGCGCCGCCGATGTTCTCGATGATGATGGTCTGACCGAGGATCTGCTGCGCGCGCGCCATCACGATGCGGCCGATCGTGTCGGTCGGCCCGCCGGCGCTGGCCGGAACGATCGCGGTGACCGGGCGCGCCGGAAAGGATTGCGCGCTCGCGGCACTCATGCCGGCAGCCGTGATCAGCGCGGCGATCAGCAGTTTCCGCATGCGAAAAGCCCTCCCGTGTGTTGCCGGGAGGCTAGCATGAACGCGCTCAGGTCTTGAAGCGCGGATCGAGATAGTCGCGCAGACTGTCGCCGAACAAATTGAAGGCGAACACCGCAAGGCTGATGGCGGCGCCGGGGAACAGGATCATCCACGGCGCCTCGCGGTAGAAGTCGGCGGCGTTGCCCGACAGCATCAGGCCCCAGGCCGGCGTCGGCTCGGTCACGCCGAGGCCGAGGAACGAGAGCGAGGCTTCGAGCAGGATCGCCTGCGCGATGAAGGCCGTGAACATGATCAGATACGGCGCCACGACATTGGGCGCCATGTGGCGGAAGATGATGCGGCTGTTGGAATAGCCGGCGGCGCGCGCCGCATCGACGTAAGGCATCACGCGGATCGAGAGCGCGGCGGCGCGCACCACGCGCGCGACGCGCGGCACGATCGGGATCGCGATGGCGTAGATGAGATTGACGTCGATGCCCGCGATGACGAACTTGCGCAGCGCCGCCACGACCACCAGCGCCAGCACGATGATCGGGAAGGCGAGCAATATGTCGACGAAGCGCTGGATCCAGTCGTCGATCTTGCCGCCGAAGTAGGCCGACGCGATGCCGAGGATCGCGCCCAAGGTCGAACCGATGAACGACGAGGTGAAGCCGATGACCAGCGCGGTGCGCGAGCCGTAGATGATGCGCGAGAAGATGTCGCGCCCGAACGCGTCGGTGCCGCCCCAATGCTCCCACGACGGCGCGGCGAGGATCGAGGCGAAGTCGATGTCGAGCGGGTTATAGGGCGAGACGTATTCGGCGAAGATGCCGGCGAACATCATCACGAAGATGATGACGAAGCTCGCGGCGCCGAGCGGCTGCTGGCGGCAGAATTCGAGGATCACGCTGCGCCGGCGCGGCGTCACGGGAGCGGCGGTGGAGAGGGCTGCGACCGACATTTACGTGTACCGGATGCGCGGGTCGAACACCGCGTAGAGCAGGTCGACGATCAGGTTGATGACCACGTAGGCGCCGGCGACCAGCATCACCAGCGCCTGGATCAGCGTGAAGTCGTTGCGCGAGACGCTCTGCACGAACAGCATGCCGATGCCGTTAAGATTGAACACCTGCTCGGTGACGACCAGCCCGCCGATCAGGAACGCGAACTCGATGCCGATCACCGTGATGGCGGGCAGCAGCGCGTTGCGCAGCGCGTGACGCGAGATCACCATCTTCTCGAACACGCCTTTGGCGCGCGCGGTGCGGATGTAGTCCTCGTTCAGCACCTCGAGCAGCGAGGAGCGGATCATGCGCGCGACCACCGCGCAGTAGCGGTAGCCGACCGCCATCGCGGGCCAGATCAACTGCTTCAGGTTGGCGATGGGGTCGACATAGATCGGCGTGAACGTGATCGGCGGCAGCCAGTTGAACAGGTACAGCAGCGTGATCATGATCAGCATGCCGAACCAGAACGACGGGATCGACAGCCCGCCGATGGTGACGATGCGCACCGCGTAGTCCACCCAGGAGCCGCGCATCAGCGCGGCCGTCGTCCCTAGTGGTATCGCCAGCAGCACCGCGATGATGCTCGCCATGATGGCGACCTGGAGCGACAGCTCGAGCCGCAGCGCGATCTCCTCGGTGACCGGCCGGTCGGTCCACATCGACTTGCCGAGGTCGAGCGTGGCGAGGCCGACCATCCAGTCCTTGAACTGGTAGGCGAGCGGCTTGTCGAGGCCGAGCCGCTTGCGCTCCATGTCGATGGTTTCCTGGCTGACGTTGCCGCCATCGCCGCGCAGCTTGATCTCGACGACGTCGCCCGGGATGACGCGCAACATGAAGAACACAAGCACCGCCACCCCGATCAGGGTCGGGATCATCAGCAGGACGCGGTTGAGCGTGTAGCGGAGCATTTAGTCAGTCCTTTGTCCCGGGCGCGGCGCAGCATGAAATGATGCGACGCAGACCCGGGACCGCCAGGGTGTGGAACGGTCCCGCATCTGCGGTGCACCGCCTACGCGCTGCACCGCGTGCGGGACACGAACTCACGTATTCAGCCACACCTCTTCGAGCTGGGCCCCGAGATTGTGACTCGGCGACATCTTCCAGCCCATCACGGTCTTGTGGCTCGGCACGATGCGGTGCCACCACAGGATCGGCTCCTGATAGGCGTTCTCGAAAGCGCGCTTCTCGAACGCCGCGATCATCGCCTTGCGCTTGGCCGGATCACGCTCGCGCAGGTGCGCGTCGTAGATCTTGTCGAGTTCGGTGTCCTTGTGACGCGAGCGGTTCTCCGGCGCACGGCCGACCGACAGATACTTCGCGAGGCTCAAGGATGAGTCGTCCATGAACAGGTTGGAGAAGTCGATCGCGACGTCGTGGTTGCCGGCGTTCATGTGCGCGAGATACGGCCCGGTGTCGGACTGCTTGTGCTCGACCTCGACGCCGATCTGCCTCCACTGGTCGACCAGGAAGATGCCGGCCGGCGTGTAGGGCATCGCGAGATTGCGATTCCACAGCACGAACTTGAGGTTCGGCACGCCGGCTTCCGCGAGCAGCTTCTTGGCCTCTTCGCGCGACGCCTTGATGTCCTTGGAAAAGCCGGGGAGCTTGACCAGGTCGGCCTCCGCCGTCGCGAACGGCGAGCCGGGGCGGATCACGCCGCCGACCGAGCGCAGGGTCGAGATGCGCGAGAGTCCGGCGCTGCCGCCCCAGCGGTCGATCGCCATCAGCAGCGCCTTGCGCACGCGTACGTCGTCGAACGGTTTCTTCTCGGTGTTGAAGCAGACCAGAAGATTGAGCGTCCAGCTCGACTCTTCGATGCGGATCTTGTCGCCCATCGCCTGCACCAGACGGTCGCGCTCGGCCGGCGAGATGCCGCGGTATTCGGCGAGCACCTGCCCGCCCTGCAGCGCGTTGAGCATCGCGGCGGCCTGCAAGGTGAACACTCCGCGGAAGCCGTCGAGATAGGGCAGGCCTTTCTTGAAATAGTTCTCGTTGCGCTTGCCCGAGACGTGCGAGCCCTTGACGTGCTCGACGAAGATGAAGGGCCCGGTGCCGTTGATCTTCGTCTTCGGCCCGTTCGGGTCGGCGGCAAGGTCCTTTGCCGAATAGACCACGTTCCAGGGCGAGGCGAAGTGCTCGAGCATCGAGGCGTTCACCGCCTTCATCTTGAACACGACGGTGGCCGGGTCGGGCGTCTCGATCGTGCCGATGTCGTTGAACGTCGCCTTGCGAGTCGAGACCACGCCCGCCGGCGGATTGCGCAGCCGTTCGTAGGTCGCTTTCACGTCGGCCGAGGTGAGGTCCTGGCCATCGTGGAATTTCACGCCCGGATGGAGCTTGAACGTGTAGGTCATCAGGTCTTCGGCGACCGTCCACGACGCCGCAAGGTCGCCCTGCACCTCGGGGAACTTGTCGAGGTTGAAGCGCAGCAGCGTGGAATAGAACGGCGCGGCGAAATGCAGGGTCGCGTAGGTGTCGCTGCCGTGGTTGTCGTACTGCGGCGTCTCGGCGCTGATCGCGAATTGCAGCGTGCCGCCCTTCTTGGGCTGTTGCGCTTGCGCATCCGGCATCGTGCCGCCAAGGGCGAAAGCTGCCGCTCCGGTCATCAACACGGAGCGTCTCGTAACGTCCAGTTTCATCTCTCCCTCCCTATGCGCCATGATCGCGTCGCCCCCGCGACATGGCTGTCAGACCTTATGACAGGCCACGCGGTGGCCTGAGCTCAGCGTCCGGAGCGGCGGAACGTCGCGCCGGCACTCCTCGCCTACAATCGGACAGCGAGTATGGAACACGCAGCCCGACGGCGGGGTCAAGGGCGAAGGGATCTCGCCGCGCAGCGCCCGCGGCGCGCGGCTGCGTTCGACCTTCGGATCGGGAACCGGCGCGGCGTCGAGCAGCGCCTTGGTGTAGGGGTGCTGCGGCGCCGCATAGAGCGCGTCGCGGTCGGCCAGCTCGACGATGCGGCCGAGATACATCACGGCGACGCGGTCGGAGATGTGGCGCACCACCGCGAGATCGTGCGCGATGAACAGGTAGCTCAAGCCGAGCCGCGCCTGCAGGTCTTCCAGCAGATTGATGATCTGCCCCTGGATCGACACGTCGAGCGCCGAAACCGGCTCGTCGCACACGATGAAGGTCGGCTCGAGCGCGAGCGCGCGCGCGATGCCGACGCGCTGGCGCTGCCCGCCGGACAATTCGTGCGGATAGCGCTCCGCCATGTAGGGGAACAGGCCGACCTGGGTGAGCAGCTCTTCGACGCGCGCGTGCTCCTGCTTCTTGCCGTCGACCAGCTTGTAGACGCGCATCGGCTCGCCGATGATCTGTCCGACCGTCATGCGCGGGTTGAGCGACGAATACGGGTCCTGGAAGATCACCTGGATCTTGCGCCGCACGCCGCGCATGTCGGCGTGGCTGGCATGCGTGATGTCGGCGCCGCCGAAGCGGATCGCGCCGTCGGTCGCCTCGTCGAGCTTGAGCACGGCGCGGCCGACCGTGGTCTTGCCGCAACCGGACTCGCCGACCAGCCCGAGCGTCTCGCCCGGTTGCACGAACAGCGAAACGTCGTCCACCGCCTTCACGGTCGCGGTCGCGCTGGAGAGGAAGCCGGCGCCGGCCGCCTTCACCGTGAAATATTTCTTCAGGTGATCGACGATCAGCAGCGGCTCGCTGCCGTTCTGCGCCGACGCGGCGACGCCGGCGTCTTGCGTCTTCTGCGGCGGCACCAGCGCGCCCGCGATGATCTCTTTCGCGCGGATGCAGGCCGACGCGTGGTCCGGAGCGATCGTGACCAGCGCCGGATCGGTCTGCGTGCACGCCTCGATGCGATAGGGACAGCGCGGCGCGAAGCGGCAGCCTTGCGGCGGGTTGCGCAGGTCGGGCGGCAGGCCCTCGATGGTCTCGAGCTTGATGCCGCGCGGGACGTCGAGCCGCGGGATCGAGCGCATCAGCCCGATGGCGTAAGGGTGCGCCGGCTCGAGGAACACGTGGTCGGCGCTGCCCTGCTCGACGATGCGCGCCGCATACATCACGTTCACGCGGTCGGCGTAGCGCGCGACGATCCCGAGGTTGTGCGTGATGATGACGAGCGCGATGCCGAGACGGCGCGACAGGTCCTTCATCAGCTCCAGAATCTGCGCCTGGATGGTGACGTCGAGCGCGGTGGTCGGCTCGTCGGCGATCAGGAGCTTCGGATTGCAGGCGAGCCCGATCGCGATCATCACGCGCTGGCGCATGCCGCCGGAGAGCTGATGCGGATACTGTTCGAGCCGGCGCGGGCCGTCGGTGATGCCGACCAGCGACAGGAGCTCGACGGCGCGCGCCTTCGCCTGGTCGGGCGTCATCTTCATGTGGATGAGCAGGGGCTCCATCACCTGCTCGCCGATCGAGAGGACCGGATTGAGCGAGGTCATCGGCTCCTGGAAGATCATCGCGATGTCGCGGCCGCGGATCTCGCGCATCTCTTCGGCCGACAGCGCGAGGAGATCGCGGCCGTCGAACGTGATGCTGCCTTGCGTCACCCGGCCGGTCTTGGCGAGCAGGCGCATGATCGCAAGCGAGGAGACCGACTTGCCACAGCCGGACTCGCCGACGATGGCGACGATCTCGCCGCGATTGACCGTATAGGAAATGCCGTCGACGGCCCGAACGGTGCCGCGCGAGGTCTCGAACCGCACATGCAGGTCGCGCACCTCAAGCAGCGGCGCCCCGGCGGGACCCGGCCTCTGGTCTGTTAGCGTTACCACCCCTGGAATTCCGCCGTTCTTGCGCGTCTTCTTGTGCCCCCGGCAGGGACGCTATACCTGATAGCTGGTTCGGCGGCCAATGGGAAACTTGGCCAGCCGCGACATTAAGTGCCGCGCCGGTTAAGGGAATTTTCCGCTTCTTTCGGTATTGGAAAACTGCAGGAGTCGGGGATGGTCGAGATGAATACCTCCTTCTTCGGCGAGATGCTGCAGACCATCTCGGAGCGCGGCCGCGCGCTGCTCGACCGGGCACGCGACCGGCGTGGTGACGCTGCGGCACGCTCTGCCAGCCTGATTGAATTATGCGAGGAATTGCTGTCCGGGCGGGGCGAGGCCTCGGGCGTGGCGCTCGCGCGCGAAATCCTCAGCACCTATTCCGAGTTGACCGTCGGTCCGCGCATCGCCTTCTTCGAGGCGCTCGCGGTGCGTTTCGCGGTCGACCGCGAGCGCATCGACGCGGCGGTCGATGCCTGGACGCGGCTTGGCACCGACGAGGCGGCGGCCGAGCTGCATCTTGCCGCCGAGCCGCGCCGGCAGGAGCTGTTCCGCCGGCTCAATCTGGCGCCGGGCGGCACCGCGGCGCTGGTCGCGATGCGCGAAGACCTGATGGACGCGCTGGTCCACCGCGACGACCTCAACCCGGTCGACCAGGATTTCGTGCATCTCTTTTCATCATGGTTCAATCGCGGCTTCCTGGTACTGCGCCGCATCGACTGGGCGACGCCGGCGCTGATCCTGGAAAAGATCATCCGCTACGAGGCGGTGCATCAGATCCGCGACTGGGACGATCTGCGGCGCCGCATCGATCCGCCGGACCGGCGCTGCTACGCGTTCTTCCATCCGGCGCTGAACGACGAGCCGCTTATCTTCGTCGAGGTCGCGTTCACCAACGGCATTCCGGACGCGATCGGACCGATCCTGGGGAATGGCCGCGAAACGCTCCCGCCCGAGCGCGCCAACACCGCGGTGTTCTATTCGATCTCGAACTGCCAGCGCGGATTAGCCGGCGTGAGCTTCGGCTCGTTCCTGATCAAGCAGGTGGTGGAAGAGGTCTCGCGCGAGTTCTCGCGCCTGTCCACGTTCGTGACGCTCTCGCCGGTGCCGGGCTTCGCCGGCTGGCTCGCGCGCGAGCGCAAGAGCGACAAGCCGATCCTCACGGGCGACGATCTGGCCGCGCTCAAACCGCTCGACGAGCCGGAGTGGTGGCGCAATGGCGCCGCCGAGCGGCTGGAAGAGCCGCTGCGCCGCGCCGCCGCGACCTATTTCCTCAGCGCGAAGGGCCGCAGCGGGCTGCCGGCCGATCCGGTCGCGCGCTTTCACTTGGGCAACGGCGCGCGGCTCGAGCAGCTCGATTTCCTCGCCGACCTCTCCGAGAAGGGCCTCGCGCAGTCGCACGGCCTGATGGTGAACTA
>DATEKY010000727.1:0-3082 GCA_035277225.1 Xanthobacteraceae bacterium | reverse complement strand
GATCCAGGAAGACATCCACGCGAGCTTCATCGACCTGGTGAAATCGCGCCGCGGCGCGAAGCTGACCGCGCACGAGGGCGAGCTGTTCTCCGGCGAATACTGGGCGGCGAAGAAGGGCATCGAATACGGGCTGGTCGACCGCATCGGCGATCTGCGCTCGACCTTGCGCGAGCGCTTCGGCGACAAGGTCGAGACGCCGCTGATCAGCCCGCCGCGCGGCCTGTTCGGGCGGACCACGCCCGGCGTCGGCATCGAGCGCATGCTGGATCAGGGAGGCCTTGCCGACGATCTCGTCTCCGCGCTGGAGGCACGCGCGCTGTGGGCGCGCTACGGTTTGTGACGGGGTGCTGCGATGCCGCCGGTGATCCTCTGGGCTGTGGGCGCGCTCGGCGCGGCGTTGGCCGGCCGCTGGCTGTTCAAGGAGGCGCGCCGCGTCAACGCGGAACTGCATCCCGATGAACGCGCGCCGCTCAACGAAGTCGAGATGGGCAATCTCGAGCGCGACCCGAAGACCGGGGTGTACCGGCCGAAGTAACGCTGTGTGTCCCGGGCGCGGCGCAGCATGAGCGTAGCGAATGGTGCGACGCAGACCCGGGATCGCCAAGAACACTCAGTTTGCGGCGGTCCCGCATCTGCGGCGCAGCGTTACACGCTGCACCGCGTGCGGGACGCAGGTCCCATCGCTACGTCCCCTCCTTGATATTCTTCTCCTTCACCACCTTGCCCCAGCGCTCCAGTTCGCTCTTGAGGAATTCGGCAAGCTGTTCGGGCGTCCCGGCCGCCGGGTCGGCACCGGCCTCGATCAGCTTCTTCGCGGTCTCGCGATCCTTCAGCACGGCATTCACCGCGGCGTTCAGCTTGGTGATCACCGGCGCGGGAGTCTTCGCCGGCGCGAACAGCGCGTACCAGTTGTCGGCGTAGACGTCCTTGATGCCTTGCTCGTCGAGCGTCGGCACGTCCGGCAGCACCGAGGCGCGGCGCTTCGAGCCGACGCCGATCGGGCGCAGCGTGCCGCCCTTGATCTGCGGCATCAACACCGGCAGGTCGGCGAACATCGCGTGCACCTGTCCGCCGACCACGTCGGTGACGGCCGGCGCCGCGCCCCGATAAGGCACGTGCAGCACGTTCGCGCCGGACGAGCCCTTGAACAGCTCGAGCGCCAGATGCGGCGGGCTGCCGATGCCGGTCGACGCCATCGCGATGCCGTCGGGGCGCGACTTCGCCAGCGCCACCAGATCGGTCGCCGACTTCATCGGCGTGTCGGTCCGCACGACCAGCACTTCCATCGTGTTCACGACCAGCGTGATCGGCGCGAAATCCTTCACCGGATCGTAGGGCAGGTTGGCGCGCATGTGCGGATTGATCACGACCGCACCCGCGGTGGTGAAGAACAGCGTGTAGCCGTCCGGATCCGACTTCGCGACCGACTCCGCGCCGATCGCCGCATTGGCGCCCGGCTTGTTCTCGATGATGACGCTCTGACCAAGAATGCCCTTGAGCTTGTCGGCAAGCACGCGCGCGACGAAGTCGGTCGGGCCGCCGGCCGGGAACGCGACGACGATCTTCACCGTGCGCGAGGGGTAATCCTGCGCCTGCGCCGCTCCGGCCAGGCCCAAAAATACAAGCGCCGCGCTGAGCGCGGCGAAGCGGCGGAACACCATATCGTTTTTCTCCCTCGAGCACCGGTTACCGGCGCCGACGTTAGCCTGCCGGCGGATGCTCGGCCAGACGCGCGGGCGCGGTGTGCACGAAGGCGGCCGGATGCGGAACGACGCTGGGTCCGAACGCGCTGGAGGCGGCCTTTTCGGGATTGCCGAGGATCAGTTCGCCAGCAGGGCGCTGGTCGCCGGCTGCTTCCTCGCGGGGAGCCTGCCGAAAAAAGGGCGGACGAGCGCCTGCGCCAGCAGAACATGTCCGACCAGGGCGGCGACGCCGAACACAACGAAGATGCCGGTGAATATGACGGAGAATAGCTCAGTCATGGCAGCCTCCTTGAACCCCCAGGCCGACATTCGTTGGTCGTGTTCACCTTCCGTTAGGTTCAGCGTCCGCTAAGTATTTTTCCGCATGGCAGCAAGAGAACGGAAAGCCTGCCGCTTTCAATGAGTTAGACTGTTCTTGCGTCCCGGCGGTGCGGCGAATAGGGTCCCGGCCTTCCGCTCCGCCCAGCGATCATCGAATCGGCGTCCGCGCTCATGCCCGACATCAACGTGCCTGCCCACATGCGCCCGGAACGCTCGTTCCAGGGCCTGATCCTGACCCTGCAGCGCTACTGGGCCGACCACGGCTGCGTGATCCTCCAGCCCTACGACATGGAGATGGGAGCGGGGACGTTTCACCCGGCGACGACCCTGCGCGCGCTCGGCCCGAAGTCGTGGAACGCCGCCTACGTCCAGCCGTCGCGCCGGCCGAAGGACGGCCGCTATGGCGAGAACCCGAACCGGCTGCAGCACTATTACCAGTACCAGGTGATCCTGAAGCCTTCGCCGCCGGACCTTCAGGACCTCTATCTCAAATCGCTCTATGCCATCGGCATCGATCCGGCGATCCACGATCTGCGCTTCGTCGAGGACGACTGGGAGAGCCCGACGCTCGGCGCCTGGGGGCTCGGCTGGGAATGCTGGTGTGACGGCATGGAGGTGTCGCAGTTCACTTACTTCCAGCAGGTCGCGGGCTTCGAGTGCCGCCCGGTCGCGGGCGAGCTCACCTATGGGCTCGAGCGTCTCGCGATGTACGTGCAGGGCGTGGAGAACGTCTACGACCTGAACTTCAACGGTCGCGAGGGCGCCGAGAAGGTCACCTACGGCGACATCTTCCTGCAGGCCGAACAGGAATACTCGCGGCACAATTTCGAATTCGCCGACACCGAGATGCTGTTCGCGCAGTTCAGGATGGCCGAAGGCGCGTGCCGCAAATACCTCGATGACGGCTGGAAGGCCGGGCACAACGCGAAGCGCCACATGATGGCGCTGCCGGCCTACGACCAGTGCATCAAGGCGAGCCACGTGTTCAACCTGCTCGACGCGCGCGGCGTGATCTCGGTCACCGAGCGGCAGAGCTATATCTTGCGCGTGCGCGAGCT
>DATEKY010000726.1:0-2018 GCA_035277225.1 Xanthobacteraceae bacterium | reverse complement strand
GAAGCGATCTGCCTCGATCTCAGCCATGTGCCGCTGAAGCATGAGATCACGGTGGCCGAGATGGAACAGGCGCTCGCCAAGAGCGGCCAGGCGATCAAGCAACGCGACACCGTGCTGATCCACATGGGCGTCAACGCGCGGCTGTTCGGCACGCCGGCCTATACGACGGACTTCCCCGGCCTGCATGTGGACAGCGTGCACTGGCTGGCCGACCACGGCATCCTGATGTTCGGCGTCGAGGCCGTCAGTCCGGCGCCGCAAGGAGAGGCCAATTTCAAAGCTCACATCGCCTGCGCGGAACGTGGCATCACGCATATCGAGTGCCTCTGGAACCTGGAGGCCGTGGTCGGGATCGGGCGCTTCAAGCTCATCGCCTTCCCGCTGCGGATCCGTGGCGGGACCGCGAGCCCGATCCGCGCCGTGGCGATGCTGGATGGCTGATCCGGGGATGGGCCATCCTCGTCCATATGGCGTAGGGCGCGATACACACGATACAAATTGGCTTTGGCGCGATACGCCGACGATACATGCAAGTCCCACAATGCTTTAGGCATCGTGCATGGCATCGTCGAAGAAAACCGGCCGAAAAGAGGCGAAAGGGGCAGCGCGCCCGCCTGATCCGTCAGGCCACATTTCCGCCGTGGTTCCGAAATCCGCCGTGCCGGGGACCCTCGAGGAGGAGCGCTACCGCCTCGCGCTCGAGTCGATCAACCACGGCCATTACGACTGGGAAATCGACCAGCGCACGATCTATTACTCCGAGAACCTGCGCGGCATCTTCGGCATGGAGGAGGGCCAGCTCCTCACGCCCGAGGAGTCGACCAAGCGCCTGCATCCCGACGATCACGCGCATTATCGCGCGGCGCTGATCGCGCATCTGAAGGGCGAGACGCCGCGCTTCTCCATCGAATATCGCTATCTCGACAATCACGATCAGTGGCGCTGGGCGCGCCAGAGCGGCATCGCGCTGCGGCGGCCGGACGGACATGCCTACCGCATGGTCGGCGCCACCATCGACATCACCGAGGACAAGCTGAGGGTGCAGGAGCTCACTGCAGCCCGGGCCGAGGTCGAGGCGACGCGCGAGATCATGCGCACCGTTCTGGACAACATGAACGATGGGCTCGCGCTGGTCGACAAGGACTTCAGATGGAAATTCGGCAACGACCAGTTCAGCAGGTTTCTCCATGTCCCGCCCGAGTTCACGCAGCCGGGCCGGTCCTGCTACGACGTGATCCGTTTTCAGGCCGAGCGCGGCGACTTCGGAACGACCGATAATATCGAGGAAATCATAAAGAGCCGGGCCGCGATCATGCGCACGCCCGGCGGCTCGCGCTACGAGCGCCGGACACCGAGCGGCCGCTTCATCGAATTCACCCACAAGCCGCTCGCCGATGGCAGCATCCTCGGCGTGTTCCGCGACATCACCGACCTGAAGGACCGCGAGCTCGCACAGGCCGAAGCCAAGGAGGCCGCCGAGATGGCGCTGGAGGCGGCCGAGCACGATCGCGCCGAGGCGGAAGCCGCGAACCAGGCGAAGTCGACCTTCCTCGCCACCATGAGCCACGAGATCCGCACGCCGATGAACGGCGTGCTCGGCATGATCGAGGTCCTCGAGCGGCAGGGACTGAGCGCCGAGCAGCAGCGCACGGTCGCCACCGTGCGTGAATCAGCGCAAGCACTGCTGCGCATCATCGACGACGTGCTCGACTTCTCCAAGATCGAGGCGGGACGGCTCGAGCTCGAAAGCACGGTGTTCTCGCTCTCCGGGCTGATCGACGGCGTGCTCAGCACGTTCCAGGGACAGGCCGGCGGCAAGGGCCTGATGCTCACCGGCGCGGTCGAGCCCGGCTCGGACGACACGCTGATCGGCGATCCGACCCGCGTGCGCCAGATCCTGTTCAACCTGCTCGGCAATGCGCTCAAGTTCACCGAGCGCGGCGGCATCTGGGTGCACGCCGCGACGACCCCGCTCGGCGACGGACGCACGCGCGTCGCGCTCAGCGTGCGCGACACCG
>DATEKY010000725.1:0-9490 GCA_035277225.1 Xanthobacteraceae bacterium | reverse complement strand
GCTGCCGCCGGGCTTTCGGCTGCTGCCGCAATGCGACGGGGATTTCGGGGTGCGCCTGATGACGGCAACGAGCGATCTGCTGCAGACGCACGCCGGCGCCATGATGGTCAATGCTGACAGCCCGACCTTGCCGGCGTCGATCCTGAGCGCGGCGGTCAGCGCCACGCGGCGCGGCAATGCGGTCGTGCTCAGCCCGGCGCTCGACGGTGGATACACGCTGATCGGCGTGTCGGACACGCATCCGCGGCTCTACGAAGAGATCCCCTGGAGCACCTCCACCGTTTTCGAGAAGACCGTGGAGCGCGCCAGCGAGATCGGCCTGCCGGTGGTGACCGTGCCGGGCTGGTACGATGTGGACGACGCCGCGTCGCTCGCCATTCTGCAATCCGAGCTGGATGGCGCGCCCCCGTTCGCCGACGCAGGCGCGCACGCGCCTGCGACACGCGCTCATCTGGCGGCGCGCCAAGCGGCGCCGCTGCGCGCCGGGTCCGCGCGGTGACGACCAGCGTCGCGCCGGCGCGTGCCGACCGGGCGGCGCTCATGGGTCTTTGTCTGAGCGGCTGCGTCCTGCTCACGTTCGCGGCCGCCGCTCCATGGATCGTACGCCGGTTCGAATATGCGGTGTTCATCCCGGCATTGGCCGCCTCGGGACTGATGACCATCATCGCCACCCGCTGCGCGGTTCACGTCCCCGCACGCACCGGCCTGATCATTGTATTTGGCTTCGCGCTCGCGATGCGGCTCGCACTCGTCGGGGTCGAGCCGCTGCTCTCGACCGATCTCTATCGCTATATCTGGGACGGCCGCGTGCAGGGGGTGGGCATCAATCCGTATCTCTACGTGCCGGCCGATCCCGCGCTTGCCGCGCTGCGCGACGCCGCGATCTATCCGCACATCAACCGCGCCGACTACGCCCTCACGGCCTATCCGCCGGCCGCCGAGTTCTTCTTCCTCGCAATCACCCGCATCGGCGAAAGTGCTACCGTGCTGCGGCTCGCCATGGTGGCGTGCGAGATCGTCATCGTGGCAGTCGTGATTGGCCTGTTGCGCCACCTCGCGCTGCCGATGACCAATGTCCTCGCCTATGCGTGGCACCCGCTGGCGGTCTTCGAAATCGCCAACAACGGCCACGTCGAAGCACTGATGGTCGCGCTCATGATGCTCGGCCTTTGGCTGCTGATGCGCGCCCAGCGCGTGCATGGCGCCATCGCCGTCGCGCTTGCCGCGCTGTCCAAACCCTATGCGGTCCTGGTGCTGCCGGTATTCTGGCGGCCGTGGGACTGGCGCGTGCCACTGGCGATTATCGCGACGGTCCTTGCCTGCTATCTGCCCTATCTCGGTGCCGGCAGAAGCGTGTTCGGCTTTCTCGGCCAGGGCTATCTGCAGGAAGAAGGCTTCATCAGCGGCAGCAGCATCTGGCTGGTCGCGCTGCTGCAAACCGCGCTGGGGCCGGTAACCTGGCTCACACCGCTCTACGCCGCGCTTGCTGCCGCGACCATGATCGCGCTCGGGCTGCGCCATCGCTTCGATCCGGAACGTGCGCCGCGCGACATCGTCTGCAGCGCCGTCGTGCTGCTGACCGCCGGCCTGGTGCTGATGTCACCCAACTACGCCTGGTACTTCCTTGCGCTGGTGCCGTTCATCCCGCTCGGTGCCGGCGCACCCGCGTGGGCACTGACCTTGGGTGCGTTCTTTCTCTACCGGCCGTTTTTCTTTGCCAGCCACAACGAGCTGATCTGGAAATCGCTGGCAACGCTGCCCTTCGTGGTCGCGCTGGCGTTCGTGCTCACACGCAAGCAGGCACGCAATGCACTTGCCTGACTCAACCGCGACCGTCAGCGTGGTGATCCCGTGCCTCAATGAGGAAGACGCGATTCCGGGCGTCGTGCGCGAGGTGTTGGCGCAAGGCGTGGACGAGGTCGTCGTGGTCGATAACGGCTCGACCGACGCCACTGCGGCACGTGCACGCGAAGCCGGCGCGCGCGTGGTGAGCGAGCCGCGGCGCGGTTACGGGCGCGCCTGCGCAGCGGGCGTCGCAACCGTGAGCGCCGACATCGTCTGCTTCCTCGATGGCGATGGCAGCGATGTGCCGTCGTTCCTTTCCGCCGTCGCGGGGCCGGTCGCGCGCCGCGAAGCCGACTTCGTGATGGGCTCGCGCCTCACCGGTATGCGTGAGACAGGCAGCATGACGCCGCAACAGCTCGTTGCCGGGCACCTTGCCGGCATGCTGATGCGCGTCGTCTACGGCGTGCGCTTCACCGACATGTCGCCGTTCCGTGCCATGCGGCTCGTCGAGCTTCGTGGCCTTGGCATGAGCGAAGAGACCTACGGCTGGAATCTCGAAATGCAGATGCGCGCCGCGGCGCACGGCTTGCGCATTCGCGAGGTGCCGGTGGATCATCGCTGCCGGCGCGGTGGGGTGTCGAAGGTCTCGGGCAATCTCATCGCCGGCCTGAGCGCGGCGTGGAAGATCGCGGGGACCTTCCTGCGGCTGGCGCTGACTCTACGGCGCGCTAAATCCCGCTGAACCAGTTGAAGCCGCGGTCTTCCCAATAGCCGCCGCGGTACTGGTTGGTCACCTCGATCTCGGTGATCCATTTCGGGTTCTTGAAGCCGAGCTTGGTGGCGGTACGCAGCCGTAGTGGAAAACCGAACGGATCGGTGATCGGCTCCTTGGCGTATCTCGTCGCCAGTATCGTCTGCGGATGCAGCGCCGTCGCCATGTCGATCGAGCCGTAATAATCGTCGGCGCATTTGAACGAAACGTATTTCGCCGTGAGGTCGGCGCCAATCCGCTCAAGGAACTCGCGCAGGTTCACGCCCGACCATTGGCCGATGTAGTCCCAGCCCTCGACGCAGATGTGGCGCACAATCCACTCCTGCTCCGGAAGCGCATAAATCTGTTGCGCCGTCCAGGATCGCTTGTCCTTGATCTTGCCGGCGAGCTCGAGCTTCCACTTCGCCGCATCGAGCGGCACCATGTCCTCAATATCGTAATACGCGTTGAAGCGTGGTGGCTTGACCACCTGCGACTCCGAAAACGTCGGCGCGAGATGATTCGGCCGGAATAGAAGTTCCTGGACCTTATCATTGAACTGCGAGATCAGCTTGAGCACCGACTGCACCGAGTCGGTGCGCGTCACGTTGCACCCGGTCAGCATCGTAAGCGCGCCAAGGCTGACCGCGCCGCGCAAAACCTTTCGGCGGTCGATCTCCTGCAGCAGCGCCTTGTGCTCGGCCAGCATGCTCTGATCGACGCCGCTGGCGGGGCGAAAGATCGATGGCGAGGGGGTCTTTGGCATCGTCGTTACTCCCTGCTGTGCCGGTCATCGTCCTCGACCTCGGGGCCGCCGGTCAGCATTGCGCCGATGGTCTTCGGGACGATCAGCGCCAGTGCGACATGCACCACGAGGAAGCCGACGATCAGCGCCATGCCGATGAAATGGACGAGGCGCGAGCCCTGGAAGCTGCCAAACAGCGTCGCGAGCTCGGAAAACTGCACCGGCTTCCACACTGCAAGGCCCGACAGCACCTGCACGATGATGATCAGGATCACGCCGATGTAGAGCAGCTTCTGCACCGGATTGTAGTGCGTGATGTCGTCATGCCCGAGCTTGAACCGCAGTGTGTCGCGGATGGTTGCGATCAGCTCGCGCGGCGACACGGGCAAGAGCTTGCGGCGGAAGCGGCCGGTGGCAATGCCGTAGGCGAGATAGCAGAGCCCGTTGATCATCAACAGCCACATCGCCGCAAAGTGCCATTGCAGCGCGCCCTCCGCGCCGCCACCGATCGTCATCCAGTGCGGGAAGTGCAGCCAACCGAAGATGACCTCGTCGTTGTAGATCTCCCAGCCGCTGCCGATCAGGAGGATCATCGCGAGCGCGTTGGTCCAGTGCATGATCCGCAAAGCGAGAGGATGCAGCCGCCGCGGATGACGATCTGTTGAGTTGATTGTTATGTCGGTCATGGTGATCGTCGCCCCGAACTAATCGTGCTCATACGACTTAAACCCCATATCACAGGCAACACACGTGATCGTGTGTAAAAGTCAGGAGCCGGACACGATGCTGCGCTCACCGCTTGTTCGACGAACCGCCCTCGCGCTCCTCGCCGCGGCCTTCGTGGCAGCACCGATCAAGATCGTCTTCGCCACCGCGCCACAGGAGGCGCAGCCCAAACCCGACGAGAAAACCTATACGGCGGAGCAACGTTTCGAGCGTCGTTATCCGCAGGCCGTCAGGGTACGCGATCTCGTCGGCCTGCCGGTGCTGGACGATCGCGACTCGACCTACGGCTATATCCGCGCCGTGATCCGCGGCAGCGACGGCAAGTTCCACCTGGTCGTGCCGTATCGCGGCTGGTTCGGTTGGGCGCCGACGGATTGGGGACGCAAGACAGTCGCGGTTCCGGTCGAGGCCGTCGCGATCCTGGCCCGGCAGGTGATCGCACTCGACTTCACCCGCGACCACTTCGTGACGGCGCCGGAATACGCCGGAGCCGACGCACAGCTCGGCGCGGACGAGACGATCCGCATGGCGGTCTACCGCCGGTGAACATTCTCCTGACCGGCGGCGCAGGCTTCATCGGCCAGCATGTTTTGCGCGAGCTTCTGGCGCGCAGCCATGACGTGCGGGTGCTCGATTCGCTGCGCCCGGATGTGCATCACGCCAAACCGTGGACGCCGCCGGCAAATGTGAACCTCGTCCCCGCTGACATACGCGACGGGCGCGCGATCGATGCTGCACTGGCCGGCATGGAGGCGGTGATCCATCTGGCCGCCAAGGTTGGCTTGGGTGTCGATGTCTCCGACCTGCCCGACTATGCATCGTCGAACGACGCCGGGACCGCCGAGCTACTCGCCGGCATGGCGCGCGCGGGAGTCACCCGGCTGACGCTCGCAAGCTCGATGGTGGTCTACGGCGAGGGCGTCGGACATTGCGCCGAACACGGCGCTGTGACGCCTGGTCCTCGCGCGGAGGCCGCGCTGTCGGCCGGCCAGTTCGAGCCACCCTGTCCGCATTGCGGCAAGCCGCTCGCCACTGCGCTCGTGAGTGAGAACGCGCCGCTCGATCCGCGCAATGCCTATGCGAGCAGCAAGGTCGCGCAGGAGTTCTATGCGCAGAACTGGGCGCGTGTCGCTGGCGGATCGGTCGCGGCACTGCGCTATCACAATGTCTACGGTCCAGGCATGCCGCGCGATACGCCCTATGCAGGCGTCGCCGCGATCTTCACCTCGGCACTACGCCGCGGGGAGGCACCGAAGGTGTTCGAAGACGGCGGCCAGCGGCGCGATTTCGTGCATGTGCGCGATGTCGCGGCCGCCACCGTCACGGCATGCGAGAAGCACGTGGCCGGCGTCCGCGCGTTCAACGTCGGCTCGGGCACGCCGCGAACGGTCGGCGACATGGCGCGCGCGCTGGCCAAAGCGCTCGCCGGGCCGGAGCCTGTCGTGACCGGCCACTACCGGCTGGGCGACGTACGGCACATCACGGCGGATTCCTCGCGGCTGCGGCAGGAGCTGGGATGGGCCCCGCAAGTGGCCTTCGCGGATGGCATGGCCGAGTTGGCCAGAGCATGATCCCGAAAAGTGGGCACCGGTTTTCGGAAAAGATCATGCTCAAATAGTAGACGATACCCGCAGGCTATCGATGTGGGAACCAAGAGGTATTGGCCGGGAAGCCGGTCGCTATGGTCCCATGCCTGTCAGAGGCAAGCGCCTCGACTTGGATCAAGGGGATCGCCATGTCACAGCTCGCTCTTGCATCGCTCACCGGCCCGTCGGCGCGCTGGGCGCACGACATCCGCAATGCGCTCGCGACCGTCGGCCTGCATCTCGAAACGCTGGAACGTCTTTCGGGCACCCGCGGTCGCGAGATCGCACACGCCGCGCATGTGCTGATGTCACGCGCCGCGACCATGTGCGGCGAAGCGATGACGCAAAACGCACAGGACGAGGTTCGGCTCAAGCCGTTCGATGTGGCGCGGAAGATCGTGCAGATCGCGAACCTGCTGCGCCCGACAGCACCTGAGGGCTTCGATATCCGCGTCGCCGAAACCGGCGCGTCTACCGTCATGGCCGATCAGCAGGAGGTCTTCCGCATCATCTTCAACCTGCTGCACAACGCGATCACGATTGCGCGCCGGCAGGCAAAGGCTGGTGAGCGGATGACCCATGTCACGATCCTGGTCGAACGCAACGGCGCGACGGTGACGGTGCGGATCGCCGACGATGGCCCCGGCCTGCCGAAGGCTGTGCGCGACAATCTCTTTCGCCGTCAGCGGTCGCGCACCGGCGGCAGCGGGATTGGCCTCTCGATCGCGCGCGAGCTTGCAGAGCGCAACGGCGGCGTGCTGCGGCTGGCTGAGTCGGCGCGTGGCACCACCTTCGTGCTGGAGCTGATTGGCTCGGCGACGGCGGAGACAGGCGCGCTACGCTCGCTCGGCAAGCGGGTGGAGCATTAGCGCGGCGCCAACGGACTGCGTGAACGGCCGTAGGCACATCTCATGCATAGCATGCGCCATGGTCGGAATTCCTCGGCGGTACAGCCATTTCGTCTTCGGGACGCTACAATCAGGCCTCACGTGCTTGATTGCAGCCGGCATCGCGGGCTTGCCTTTCACTTCCGTGGGCCCGTTTCTGCGCCATTGGGCGGTGTCGTGGCTCATTTCGTGGGCGGCGATGCTGCCGCTCGTCCTGCTGGCGGCGCCCGCGATTCGGGCGTTGTCGGTTGCGCTGACGCGTGATGATCTGCCGCCAAAACAAAAAGAATCGGACCCAATTCGTGCAGATGTCCGTTCGGATCGTTGAGCGCAAAACGTTTCGCGCATGAGCGAAGACCAACAAGACGCGCGCGTACAATTCGGCTGGTCGCCTAGTTGCGGACCGCCAATCGTAGCTGCGCACTGCGGCGATGAACGTCTGCGCCGCGGTCGACAGTGAGCGGCCACCCACGGTGACCAAGGAAACGTCGCGGCTCACGGCCGGTCCTTCGACAACGCGATGCTGGATGCCCGGGTGGGTCGCGGAATACTCGGGCAGAAAGCAGATGCCCATTCCGGCCGCGACCATCATGCCAGTCTTCCCTCTCGCTGCGAAAGCCTCTTCTGATGTCGACACCGCGCTCCCGGCACATCTCCGCCAAGTAGTCTCGGTATTCGCAGTTGATCCTTGAGAGATATGTCTCTCCGCGCACGTCGGTGACATGGAGAGTGTCACGCTCCCCGAGCGGATGGCCGGCGGGAAACGCAAGGCCGAACCGCTCGCGGTAGATCGGTTCGGCGTTGAGCCGCTGATCGAAGGCTCCCGGCTGCGCCATGCGGGCGCGACATGACTCACAAGATCGAGGCGGGTGTCGCGATGGGAATCGTCTCGCCTTTACGCAAAGCTGCGCGTACCCGGACGGGACGAAGGTGTTCTGCTGGGCGATGATCGATCTGAAAAGCGGGAAGATCGCCCGTCAGGTTGTCGTACAGGCCTGGGATGGTTGACCAGCGCTTGGCTCTCCGCGCTGAGTTGGTGCACATGAATTTGATTCAATTGACGACGAGAGAAAGATTATGACCGCTTTCAATGTCGTGCGCTTTCGGAGTGAAGCCGGGGCGCGACCAGGGATTTCTGGATGCCCACAAGAAAGTCGCGGCAAACTGGCCGGGCCTGGTGCACGTCAACATAGTCAAGACAGGTGACCGCACCTATTGCATCATCGCCGAGTGGACCGATATGGACGCCCTTGCGAAGGCGCGGCCGAACATGATCGGGACGCTCGATGCCTTCCGTGACACGCTGGAAGACCTCGGCGGCGGGCTCGGCGTCACCGATCCTGCGTCGGGGCCTGTGGTCCTGGCGATGAAGTAAATTTACTCAGGTTCGCGATCGGTGATTGGCGGAGCGAGTGAGCTTCGAACTCACAGTACGGAATTGCCGTCGGCCCGTAACCCAATTGAATCCCCTAGTCGAACGCGCGTGATAGTCGTTGAGCGACCGCGTTAAGACGCGCGTTTCTCAGGTTCGTCAAATGCGGCAGAGGGTCTGTCGATGGTTTGAAGGAGAGGCGTCACCGCGCGCTCTGCTACGTCATCCAGGGCATCGACAATGAACGCGGAGTAGTGCTGCTCGAACATGGCGGTTGAGGTATCGTGCAGACTTGCGATGTATCGGAGCGGCAGACCGGCCCGAATGCAGCGAACAATCGAGGAGTGACGGAGCGAGTAGGGGACCATCTCGTCTTGAAGCTAGGCAAGCTTCCGGATTGACTTCCAAGGCCGCGTCATTTCGCTAGCGGACTGCCAAGCTCCACGTCGATCCTTGACCCATTGAGTCGGCCCCGTTTGTTTGGATCGCCACCGCTCGAGCAAGGGCGCCTCTCCGTTTCGCCCGGCGGCTATTGTGCGCAAGGCTTTGGCAACGTCAGGCCCTATCCGGACAGCGACCCGCTGCCTCAGCTTGAGGGATCGGCCCTTTCGGGAGGTTGGGATGAGGAGGCGATTACCCTGCAGATCGGCGACTGTCAGACGCACGATTTGAGAGAACCGTGCACCGGTGGCGGCGAGTACGAGAATCATGCGGAGCAAATCTCCTTCCCAACCCTCCCTTTGGTCCACTCGCTCTGCCGCGCGAATGATTTCACGCAGCTTTGCATCTGAGAGGATCTGAGCGTTTCGCGGCCTCGATGCCGTCGCGAAGTTCAGCTTCAGGCCCGCGCGAACTGTCTTCTGTAGCGTCGGTGGTAGATCTTCCTCGTGGAGATTCGATGCCCGGTTCAGAGCGGCCTTCAGATCGTTGACAAGACGGCGGATCGTGCTTGGCGCGAGATGCGTCGGCAAACGATCGCACCACGATTTTTAGATCAGATGCGACGATGGCATTGAGGGCTTTCTTGGATAGCTCATCGGTGAGCACATACCGGCCAAGCCTCGACCGCGCGTCGCGCTTCCTGCCGAGCTCGGCTTTCTCTCGATCGGCAACATATCCTTCTATGGCGTCCTTAACGGTGAGCGCAGTGCCTGCTCGCCGACCCTCAACGAGCTTGCGTGCACGAGTCAAAGCTTGGCCAAATGAAAAGGTGTGCGCGCCATCCGCCGCGAGGGCGTCGTCGGAAGTACCGATCACCTCTTGTCGGTATCGGCCGTCCTTCACTCACGGCGAAAACAGGGGTTCAGTCCCCTAGGGAGCGCCAAATTACACAAACATTTCAATATGTTACAAATAGGGGCGTCGACGCGCATAGTGGTCGCGGGAAGTCGTGACAATTTCGTACAAGCGCATTGAGTTGATACCTTCGAGCCCAACGCGCAGCCGCCCTGTCAGCCGATCTACGCGATCAGATACTCCCTTTGCATCTCCTCATCCGAAGCGAGTTGCTCCATCGAACCCGTGAAGCGCACGCGGCCCTTTTCAATGATCGTCGCCTGGTCGGCAATCAGCTTGGCGAAATATAGGTTCTGCTCCGAGACCAGAATCGTCAGGCCCTCCTTCTTCAAGGAGCGGATT
>DATEKY010000724.1:0-2566 GCA_035277225.1 Xanthobacteraceae bacterium | reverse complement strand
GGCCGAGACGCGCATCTCGTCGGCCGAGAGCAAGCCGGATTGCCCGTTCCCGGCGACGGTCGAGATCGTGCCGCCGATGGAGCGCGGTCGAGTCTCGGTCGGCGTTCCGGTCGACCTGCCATTCACCGAGGTGAACAAGCTGATCGAGGCCCAGCTCAAGGGAAAGACGTTCCCCGAGGACAAGAGCGGCGCGGTCGAGGTGACGGTGCAGCGCGCGACCGTTGCGGCCTCGGGCGACCGGCTGCTGATCAGCCTGCGCGTCAAGGCGAACGAGAAGAAGAGCTGGTTCGGTCTCGGCGCGCAGGCCGACGTGCACGTGTGGGGCAAGCCGGTGCTCGACGGCGCGCAGCAGGTGCTGCGGCTCGCCGATATCGAGCTCGACGTGCAGTCGGGAGAGGCCTTCGGGCTGCTGAGCGCAGCGGCGCGCGCCGCGCTCCCCTATCTGAAGGATGCGCTCGCCGAGAACGCGCGCATCGATCTCAAGCCGTTCGCCGCAAATGCGCGCAAGAGCATCGAGGCGGCGCTCGCGGATTTCCGCACGCCGCAGCCCGGTGTGCAGGTCGACACCGCGATCACCGACTTGCGCCTTGCCGGCATCGAGTTCGACGCCAAGACCTTGCGCATCATCGCCGAGGCCGACGGCAGCCTGCAGGTCGCAATCAGCGCGCTGCCGAAGTGACTCCGTCCATCCCTCCCCGAATGGGGGAGGGTGGTCGCCGAAGGCGACCGGGTGGGGTCTTGGCGTTGCACGAAACCCCCACCCGGCCTCGCTTACGCTCGGCCACCCTCCCCGAAGACGGGGAGAGATTTCGCCATGCGTGGCTGTCAATAAGGCTCGCTCGTTTCCGGCATCCCGCCGTCCGCGCCGTAGCGGTGCAGCGCGTTGCCCTGCGCGTTGAGCCAGCCCTTGGCGCGCTGCCAGTCGGGACAGATGCGCTCGACCACGCGCCAGAAGCGGCGCGAGTGGTTCATCTCGACGAGATGCGCCACCTCGTGCGCGGCGAGATAATCGAGCACGTGCGGCGGCGCGAGGATGAGCCGCCACGAATAGGAGAGCACGCCCGCTGCCGTGCACGAGCCCCAGCGGCTCGTCTGGTCGCGGATCGAGACCCGCTTCAGCGTCACGCCGAGCATCGCCGCGTAGCGCCGGCTCGCGGCATCGAGATCGCGCTTCGCCTCGCGCTTCAGAAAGTCGCGCACCCGGCGCGCCAGATGGGCGCGCTCGCCGGCGACACAGAGCAGCGGCCCGGCTTCGCCCGTCTCGATCCAAACCGTGCCACGCGCGCCTGGCCGGTGCGTGATGCGGTGCGTCACGCCGCGCAGCGGCAGTTCGAGCCCGTCGGCGAAGGGAATCGCCTGCGGCAGACGCTTCAGCCGCGCCGCGATCCAGGCGCCGCTGCGCTCGGCGAAGGCCTTCGCCTCCTTGACGCTGCCGCGCAGCGGCATGGTGAGGACGACCGTGCGGCTCGCGGTGCGCACGCGCAACGTATAGCGCCGCGCCTGCGCGTGGCGGCGCAGCTCGACCGGATAGACCGCGCCGTCGAACGCGATCTCGATCAGTTGCGGATCGGGCGGGCGGCGGAACAGAAGCGCGCGCAGCGACATCGGCAGCGTCCAGGAATCGCCGCCACTATAGCGCAGCATCAGATGATTCCGCTCGTCCCCGCGAAAGCGGGGACCCAGGGCCAAAGAAAAAGATCTGGATGCCCGCTTTCGCGGGCATGAGCGGAGATGGTGCTGACGCTTAGCCTTCGGCCAGCGCTTTGCGCTTGCCGCCCTTGCTGCGGCCGTTGTTCGACAGCACGAAGTCCGCGATGCGCGGCGCGATCTCGCTGCGGAAGCGCGAGCCGTTGAACACGCCGTAGTGGCCGACGCCAAGCTGCAGGTAATGCGCCTTCATGTCGGCCGGGATATTGCTGCACAGCTTGTGCGCCGCCTCGGTCTGCCCGACGCCGGAAATGTCGTCGTGCTCGCCCTCGACGGTGAGCAGCGCGACACGGCGGATCTTCGAGGGGTCCACCGGCTTGCCGCGATGGGTCATCCGGCCGAGCGGCAGGTCGTGGCGGATGAACACGGTCTCGACGGTCTGCAGATAGAACTCGGCCGAGAGGTCCATGACGGCGAGATACTCGTCGTAGAACTCGCGATGCTTCGCGGCCGAATCGCCGTCGCCGCTGACCAGATGCTTGAACAGGTTGCGGTGCGCCTCGAGATGCCGATCGAGGTTCATGGTCATGAAGCCGTTGAGCTGCACGAAGCCCGGATAGACGTCGCGCATGAAGCCCGGATGCGGAAACGGCACCTTGGTGATGACGTGGCGGCGGAACCATTCGATGCCGCGCTCTTCGGCGAGCTTGTTCACCACGGTCGGGCGCTCGCGCGTGTCGATCGGCCCGCCCATCAAGGTCATCGAGGGCGGCACGCAAGGATCGTTCTCGGCTTCCATCCGCGCGACCGCGGCGAGCACCGGCACCGAAGGCTGGCACACCGCAACGATGTGCGTCTCGCCGTTGAGTGCATGCAGCATCGAGACGACGTAGTCGATGTAGTCGTCGAGATCGAAGCG
>DATEKY010000723.1:0-2598 GCA_035277225.1 Xanthobacteraceae bacterium | reverse complement strand
CGGTCGCGCCGACGCCTGCCGTGACCGGCAGCGTCGCAGCCCCTTCGAGCGTGGCGGTGGCCGGCGTGCTCGGCAACGGGATCGGCACCGGCCTCGACGAGCGCGACCGCCAGCTTGCGTTTTCGGCCGAGATGCGTGCGCTCGATGCCGGCGCGCCGGGCGAACCGGTCGGCTGGCGCGGCCATCCGGGACGCTACGGCACGGTGGTGCCGGGCGGCTATTACGAGACCCGCGGCACGCGCTGCCGCGACTATTCCCACACGATCTACATCGACGGCAAACCGCAGACCGCGCGCGCGACCGCCTGCCGCGGCGCCGATGGAACCTGGGCGCCGGCCGGCTAAGCAGCGCATTGTTCCTAAACGCGTTCTTAACGCCCGGCCACTAATTCTACCCATAGGTAATCCGAGTGCGGGTGAGGGCATGGCCGACGCGCTGCCCAGCGAGAAACTGCGGCAATATCTGCGCGAACTGAAGCCGCAGGCGCGCGCGCTTCTGACGGCGGAGCTCGAACGCGCGCTGTTGCGCGGCGAGGAGCCGCCCGGCGCGGCGTTGATCCTGGAGCAGTTGCGCGGCGAGGTGCGCGGCACGGGACGCAAATTGCCGCGCCCGGGCAGTCCGCAGCGTCTGTTCTTCGCACCGCTCGAGCCGTTCATCGTCGACGACGCGCCGGAGCGCAAGCATCGCGGCCGCGTACCGCGCGCCTGTCTCGATCCGATCTGGGACTGGCTGTGCCGCGATCTCGCGCCGCAGGAGGCGAAGAATCATATCGAACAGCTCACGATCCTGATCGGCGCGAATGAAAAGAGAGGCGCCGAACAGGTTGCCCGTGCCTTCCAGGATCTGGCCGAGAGCCGCATGCGCGAGGCGCTGACCGCCATCAGGGGCGACGACAAGGCGCGCCGCCAGCTCGAATTCCGCATCGGCACCGCCAACGCGATCGAGCATGTGCGCGAGACCGCCGCGATCCTGCGCATCCGTGACGCGCTCGGCGTGCTGGCGTCGCGCCTGCCGCCCTCGATCAGCAATCTCGCCGACGAGCAGCTCGAGAACGTCAGGAACCTGCTCGAGTCGCCGGTCGGGCGGCATCGCGAGGTCTTCGTCCATGCGCTGCTGATGGTGATGAGCCGGCTCGGCTCGCCGTGGCAACTGATCCGCCTCGCGATCTCGGTGGCAGCCACCGATGTCGCGGCGCGCGTCGCCGAAACGCCTTACGCCGCGGCGGTCGACGTCGTGCTCTCCGACATGGAGCGGATGAGCGCGCAGCTGCGTGAGAGCCTGAAGCTCCGGCGCGATGATGTCGCCGATACGCTGAAGGACCTGCACGACGCGGTACGCACGCTGCGCACCGAGATGGATCTGTCCGGCGACTCGGCCTGGGCGCGCCAGCTCGCGGCGGTGCGCGCCGAGGTCTCGCGCGCACTGCAGGCCGAGATCGACGATCTGCCCGGACAGGTGCGCCGCCTGCTGCGCCCGCGCGCCGCCCGCGAGGCGCGCGCCGAGGCCGTCGTCGATGCCCGCGAGGTCGAGGAGATCGAGAACAAGCTCGTGCTCGCCGTGATCTGCCGCAACTATGCGAGCGAGCTCGCGGTCAGCGAGGCGACGCTGCGGGTCCACTCCGATCTGCAGAATTATTTCGACACCGGCACGCAGCAGCTGCTCGACGGGCTGCGCGCCGCACCCGCGGCCGAGCGCGGCTTCCGCCAGTCGCAGCTCGATGCGGCGGTGAAGTTCTGCGCCATATTGTTCGGCACCGATTACGCGAACACGCTTGCCCGCGCCGCCGAGGTCGCCGCCAAGGGCGAGCAGAAGGCGGCGAAGGGGTAACTCCCAAACCTCATGGTGAGGAGCTCGCCGAAGGCGGGCGTCTCGAACCATGGCCCGGAGCGACGACGGTGCACGCGGCCATGCTTCGAGACGCATCGCCTTAAGCGCGTTTACGCGCGTCTGCGACGCGCTATGGCGATGCTCCTCAGCATGAGGTTGCGATACTACGCCGCGACGCTGATCGTGCCGGCGCCGTTGTCCACCATCACCGGTGAATGCAGGTACTCGATCGAGGGCGGTGTGCCGTATTTGCCGGTGACGAAGTCCTTCCACTCGGCGGTGTAGACGCGCTCCGCGTCGGCGCGCGAGGCCCACACGTAAATGCCGCCGGCGCGCTTGCCGTCCTCGCTCATGAAATAGTTCTTGCGTAAGAGGCCGGGGATGCCGCGGTATTTCGGCGCGGTCCCCTGGAACGTCTTGGTGATCTCGGCCAGCGTAGCCGGCTGCGGCAGCGTGAAGGTGACGATCGCGACGATCATGCCGGGCTCCCGTTGCGTGACCGCGCAGCGTACTACCGGGCGGCTGGCTTGTCGCAAACCCCGATCAAGATTTGCTGAAGTCTTTGTCCTTGAGTTTTGAATCGCCCGCAGCATGGCATCCTCGCGCGTACGAGCAACTGCAGGAGCCGCGGGCCGCGGCCTGACGGGTTGTGTCGAACAAAGGAGTGCGCATAGGTTGTGTTTTCGCGAATTGAGGGAGCTTGAATCGAGCCAAATCAATGGCTTGGCTGCGCGCGGTTTGCGGACGGCGTCGGTCCCAACCGATGGCAAG
>DATEKY010000722.1:0-9590 GCA_035277225.1 Xanthobacteraceae bacterium | reverse complement strand
GCACATTCGCAGATCGCGGCAGCTTCCTCGTACGAGAAGCCGGATGCACCGACCAGGATGAGCGCTTCGCGCTGGTCCGGCGGCAGCTTGGCGAGCGCCGCGCGGAATTCCTTGAACTCCAGGTGGCTGCTCTGCTCCGGCTGCGACTTCAGGCTCTCGGCATAGGAGCCGTCGGTATCCTCAACTTCGCGACGCCGCTTGCGGTATTCGGAGCGAAACAGGTTGCGCAGGATCGTGAACAGCCAGGCCGACATGTTGGTACCGGGCTGGAACGACTCGATGTTCGCGATGGCGCGGAGCAGCGTCTCCTGCACGAGATCGTCCGCCCGGTCCACGTTGCCGGACAGCGAAATCGCGAAAGCACGCAGGCTCGGTACGGCCGAGAGCATCTGATCGCGCAAGGTGGTATCGAGCGGCATCAGCTGACCTCTTTGTCTTTCTGATCCGGCTGAGACTGCTGTTGATCGAGCTGGCGCAGCATCTCGCTGAAGCGGTCCGGCACCCCCTCGCTCACCACGTTGTCGTACATGGAACGCAACTGCTGACCGATCTTGCTCTGGACATCGCGTCCGAGACGGCCCTTGCTCTTGCTGCGCTGGTTGACATCCGTCTGCATGTGTCCGGGCCTATCTGGCTTGTCTTCGTCGGTCATAGTCTCACTTCCCCCGCCCAATTCGGTGGTGCCTTGCCCCTTCCACTCAGGGATGACTAACGTCTAGAGGCACAACGTGTTCCCGGTCAGGGGGAACTTTTTTTGGCCCCCCACGTTGAGGCGCTGTAAGATCGGGCTTGGACGGAGGTTTTCCTTGCTGAAATCACAAGCGGTAGCACAATACCTGCCTTTTTTGCGAAGGTATGCCCGGGCCTTGGCCGGGAATCAGACGTCCGGCGACGCGTATGTCGGCGCCACCCTGGAAGCCCTGATCGAGGACCCGAAGGTCATCGACGACACCGGGGGGCCGCGCGTCGCTCTCTACCGGCTGTTCACCAAGATCTGGAGCTCGGTCGGGCTGAACGCCGAGGGCTCGCCCATCACCGACGACATGCCGGCCGACGCCCGCCTCGCGAGCCTCACGCCGAAGCCGCGGCAGGCTTTCCTGCTGGTGGCGCTGGAGGGCTTTTCCGAGGAGGACGCCGCCAAGGTGCTCGAGGTCGACGTCGCGACCCTGCGTTCGCTGGTCGAGGAATCGGGCCGCGAACTTGCCGCCGAGATCGCAACCGACGTGCTCATCATCGAGGATGAGACCTTCATCGCGATGGATCTGGAGTCGCTGGTCGAGAGCCTCGGCCATCGCGTGCTCGGCGTCGCGCGCACCCACAAGGAAGCGCTCGCGCTGGCGCAGAAAAAGACCCCGGGTCTCATCCTGGCCGACATTCAGCTCGCCGACGGAAGCTCGGGGCTCGAGGCGGTCAACGAGTTGCTGAAGGAGCTGGAGGTCCCGGTGATCTTCATCACCGCCTATCCGGAGCGCTTCCTCACCGGCGAGCGGCCCGAGCCGGCGTTCCTGATCGCCAAGCCGTTCCAGCCCGCGATGGTCTCGGCGATCGCGAGCCAGGCGCTGTTCTTCGCGCGCAATGCGAAGCGGCGCAAGAAAGATGCGGCCTAGAGCGAAATGACTTTTCTTCGAATCGTCATCCCGCTCCAGGTTGTTCGTGGAGCATGATCTTTTCCGAAAACCGGGTGTCCACTTTTCGGGATCATGCTCTAGCTCCGCCGCATCAGTAATCCCGCCGCAAGCAAACCGACGCCGGCCGCGACTGCCACCAGCACCAGCGGCCGGTGATCGACGTCGCGTGTCAGCTTGCGCAACGCCGCGTTGCCGGCGCGCAGCGCATCGTCGCTGAATTCCGACACGTCATGACCAAACGCGCTGGCGCGATGACCGAGCGTGCCGGCACGCCCGCGAAAACTCTCCGCCATCGTGGCGAGCGCCGCCGCGATCGTGTCACCGATGCGTCCGGCGGTATCCGGGGCGGCCGTGGATGCGCGCGACGCGACGCGGCTCAAGCGCGAAAGCCGCTGCTCGAGGTCGCCGAGCATCCGGTCGAGATTGGAGAGCCGTTCGAAGCGCGAGGTGGGCATTTGGAATGTCCTGTCTGTCAAAAAAGAAATGGCCGGCCGGGGTGTCCGGCCGGCCGTTCCGGCTCAGTTCGTGTTCTTGAGCCAGGTATCGATGTTCTTCTCGGCTTCGTCCTTGGCGTAGCCGTAACGTTCCTGCAGACGGCCGGAGAGCTCGGTGCGCTTGCCCTGGATCACGTCGAGATCGTCATCCGTGAGCTTGCCCCATTTCTGTTGCACCTGACCCTTGAACGTCTTCCAGTTACCTTCCACGCGGTCCCAGTTCATCATGCTTCTCCCTTGCTATTGCGCCGAAGTCCGGCGGTCGCGCGGTCAACACGGCGCGAACGCGTTTCGTTCCAACCGTGACAGCGTTCAGGCTGCGCCCAAACGGCGCGAACACGCGGCAAAGGAACCGGCGGGAACTTCGCGCCCGACCCGGCGTTGTCAGGCGCAACGTTCGAGTGCTCCACGTTCGGAGCTGAACGTCAGAGTTGGATCGGCGTCCTGCTGGTCCGGATCCCTCGGGATCGTGGCCGAAACCGCGACCGCAGACTGTGATAGTCTCACGTGCTCGCACCCGCTTCGGCCGCTTGTTTCAGAACGATATCTGTGAACCCAATCTCGTTGCGGCAGGAGATGCCTTTGAGCGTGGAACACAAGGTCTTGCTGGTCGAAGACGAGGCGCTGGTTGCGGCGCTCGCCGTCGATGCGCTGGAAGAACTCGGATACCAGACCGTCGAGGCGGCGACCGCCAGGGGCGCGATGGAGATCGTGTCCGGCAGCACGCCGCTGTTGTTCGCGATCGTCGACGTCGGCCTTCCGGATGGACGCGGCGATGCGCTGGCGATCGAGTTGCGCAAGCTGCGTGCCGAGTTGCCGATCATCATCGCGACCGGTTATGACCAGGCGCATCTCGATGAGCGCGCGCGTGACCATCCGCTGACCGCGGTGCTGAACAAGCCCTACGACATCGCGCAAATGCAGGCCGCCATCGACAAGATCGCCGGACCGGGGTGACCGCGTTCCGCTCCGTATTCCCGGAACCATCCATTCTTCAATGGCTTAATGTGGGAGGTCCGGAAGCGCCGCGGCCCCTCGCCATGCAATCGACAAACGACCGGAGCGAGCCCATATAAAGTCCACGGCTCACCAGGCTTTCGTTGCGCGTGACGATCTATGTCGCTCAGCTGCCATTGCCCGCGTAACGCCAACGACCCCTGCGGCGAAGCGGGCCGGCCCGCCGCGAGAGAATGGAAAGTCGACGTGAATGAGTAGCGCCGTGCAAGATCCGCACGAGCAAAAAACTCCTTCCAAGGCCGGGGACACCGGGCAATTGGAGTTTCCCGATCTCGATTCGGTCCGAATCGCGCTCGATGCCGGGCGCATCGGCGTGTGGTCGTGGGACCTCAAATCCAACACCGTGCAATGGTCGGGCAACGAGGACGGCATTCCGCCCTCGACCGGCACGTTCGCGAACTTCCAGCGCGACATTCATCCGGAAGATCAGCCCGAAGTGATGGCGGCGATCCAAGAGAGCCTGCGCAGCGGCAAGCCCTATCACGTGCACTACCGGCTCGCACCGCGCTCCGAAGGAGATGACCGCTGGTTCGAGGCGGTAGCCTCGGTGGTCAACGGCGCCGACGGCAAGCCGGCACGCCTGCTCGGCATCAGCCGCGACGTGACCGACCGGCAGAAGCTGCTGCGCGAGCTGCGCGCCCGCGCCAAGCAGCAGGAAACGGTCGGCCGCCTCGGCGAGCAGGCGCTCACCGAGACCGATCTGCAGAAGCTGTTCGACGAGATCGTTTCGACCATCGCGGACATCCTCGACGTCGAGTTCGTGAAGATCCTCGAGCTCGTGCCCGGCGACGCGGAGCTGCTGCTGCGCGCCGGCCACGGCTGGCGCGAGGGGCTGGTCGGGACCGCGCACGAATCGACCGGCCGCGATTCGCAGGGCGGCTACGTGCTCGGCGGCTACGCGCTCGCCTCGGGCGGCCCGGTGATCATCCACGACCTGAAATCCGAGACCCGCTTCGAGGCGCCCGCGCTGCTGCTCGAGCACGGCATCAACAGCGGCGTGAGCATGCCGATCGCCGGACGCAACGGCCGCGCCTATGGCGTGCTCGGCGCGCACACTGCGCGGCGGCGGCGCTTCGGCGAATACGACGTCGCGTTCCTCAGCGCGATCGCCACGATCATCGCGGGCGCGATCCAGCGCCGCCAGTCGGACCAGCGCCACGAGTTGATGATCCGCGAGCTGCGGCACCGTTCCGGCAATCTGTTCGCGCAACTGCTCGCGCTGTTCTCGCAGACCGCGCGCAATTCGCGCAACCTGCCGGAGCTGATCGTCAAGTACGAAGCGCGCGTGCTGGCGCTGGCCAACGCGCATCGCCTGATCACCGAAGGCGGCTGGCGCTCGACCTCGATCGCCGATCTGCTGCGCGTGCTGCTCGCGCCCTACCTCGAGCGCGTTACCCTGGCCGGCCCGGAGGTCTATCTCGAGCCGGATCCGTCATTCGCGCTCTCCTCCGCCGTGCACGAACTCGCGACCAATGCGAGCAAATACGGCAGCCTTTCGGGCGCGGCGGGACGCCTCGATGTGAACTGGACCGTCAACCGCAGCGGGACCGGGCTGGTGCTCGATCTGCAGTGGAGCGAGCGCGGCGGTCCCGCCCCGCGGCGCGCGCGCAAGACCGGCTTCGGCTCGCGCCTGATCGAGATGGTGATCCAGCGCCAGCTCGACGGCCAGGTGGAGCGCACGTTCGGCCCGAAAGGTCTCGACGTGCGGCTGATGGTGCCGCTCACGCACGAGCGCTGGCCGCAGCCGATGGCGCAGGACGTCGACGGCCAGACCGCGCCGATGGCCTCGTACGGCCAGACGTAATCGCCTCGGGAGAAATTCGGCGCTTAGGCGATCTCGATCACCGCCTCGCCGAGCCCGTCGACCGTGAACACCGCCTTGTCGCCGGGCGCAACCGAGAAGGTCGGAATGAGGCTGCCGGTGATGACCACCATCCCGGCCTTGATGCCATGGCCGCGCTCGGCAAGCAGGTTCGCGAGCCAAGCGAGCGTCGCGAACGGATCTTCCGACTTGCCCTCGCCGATCGATGTGCCGTTGAGCGTCTGGCGGCCGGTCACGCCGATGATGTCCTTCGGCGCGACCTGCTTCGGTTCGCCGATCACCACCCCGCCGTTCCAGCAATTCTCCACGATCATCGAGACCGCGTTGGTCTCGGTGTAGACCGCGTTGCGGTCCTCGATCAGCTCGTAGGCCGGCATCGCGCCGGCGACGTATGGCGCGACGCTCTCCGCCGTCCAGGCAGCGCCCGACGCGGCCATGTCCCGGCCGATCTTCAACGCGATCTCGCTCTCGATCCGCACATTGACGAAGTCCGCCTTGGCGATGCGCGCCGGCGAGGGGTGGATGGTCTTTGCAAAGATCGCGCCGCCGCACGGATGCGTGATGCCCATCAGCTGCTGCATCACCTTGGTGGTGGTCGCGACCTTCACGCCGCCGACCGCGCCGTACACCGGCTCGGCGAGGCGGTGGTAGATGTCCTGCGCCCGATAGGCCTCGGCGATCGAGCCGGGCTTCAGGTCGTCGGGCAGGTTCGCGTACTTGGCGCGCGCGCGCCGCGCGTCCCACATGTGTCGCGCCATCGCGTCGAGGCGGTCATCGGTCATGGTTGTTTCCTTTGTTGGCGGAGTGTGATCCCGAGAAAGCCTGTCCCGGACTCGATCCGGGATGGGCACCGGTTTCGGACAAGATCACGCTCCACTAAAACGCTCCACTAAAAACGTGCGTCAGCTTCCGTTGCGGTCATGGATGAGCGGGAACGAATAATCCTTCCAGCTCGCCGGCTTCTGCTTGATCAGACCGATGCGGTGCATGTACTCGGCCCACAGCATGCTGCGCTGCGGCGTCGAGGAAAAGATCGCGCCCGGCTGCTTGATTACGGCGACCAGCTCATCGACCGTGATCTTCTCCTTGGTGACGCCGAGATAGATCTCCGCCGCCGCCTTGGTGTCCTTCGTCACCATGTCGCTCGCCTCGTCGAGCGCGGCGATGAACGCCTTCATCTTGATCGGATTTCCCTCTACGAAGCGCGCCGTGCCCCACGCATTGGTGATCGAGGCGGGGCCGCCGAGAATATCGGTCGACGTTACCACATGATGAACCACCGGCGACTTCAGTGCGATGTCCTGGAACGGCGGGATCGAAAAGTGGCTGTTCACCTCGTGCTGCGGATTGAGCAGCGCCTGCAGCGCGTCCGGATGGCCGAGCTGCACCTGGTTGCCGTCGAGCTTGCCGTGCTGGCCGATGCCGTAGGCCTTCTCCAGCGCGATGCCCATCATCATCGCCTGCATCGAGGCGCGGATCGTCGGCACCGCGATGCGGTCGCTCGGCCCGAAATCCTTGATCGATTTCACGTTGGCGTTGCGCGTCAGCAGCTTGAACGGCACGCCCGCGACGCCCGCCGCCATCTTGATGTTGCCGGTCTTCCCCCATGCCAGCAGCATGTTGGAGACGCCGGTGATCGCGATGTCGATCGAGTTGGAGATGATCGCCTCGGTCATCACCCCGCCCGAGGTGATGATCGCCCATTGCACCTTCACGTCCTTCATGCCGAGCGCGGCGGCATGTTTCTCGACCAGCTTCTTCTCTTCCATGATGATGGCCTGGATGTAGACCAGGCCCGGCTGGCGCCCGATGCGGAAGTCGTTGCCCTCCGCGGCGGACGCCGGCGTCCCGAAGACCGCAACGGCGACCGCCGCCAAGGCGACGACACGCATGATCAAGCTCATGTCACTCCCCCCTTTTGATGGATTGCGCGCCATTGGCGGCACGTCGTTCCACCCAAGCTTGTCATCTTCATCGGAGGCGCTCAAGCGCGCGCCGCGCCGCAGGGTGGGCACTGAACTTGCTTGAAAATTGCACGGTGGGCAGGACGGCACGCTTTGTGCCGACCGGTCACCCTGCTAAGCGGTCCCCATGTCGGTTCTGGTCAGCCTGCATCACGTCACGCGCTACAGCTACGACCGGCCAGTGTCGCTCGGGCCGCAGGTGATCCGCCTGCGCCCGGCGCCGCATGCCCGCACGCGCATCCCGGCTTACGCGCTGAAGATCACGCCAGCCGCGCATCACGTGAACTGGCAGAACGATCCGCACGGCAACTGGGTCGCGCGCTGCACCTTCCCGGAAAAGACGAACGAGTTCTCCGTCACGGTCGATCTGCACGCCGAGCTCGCGTCGTTCAATCCGTTCGATTTCTTCATCGAGCCCTATGCGGTCACCTACCCGTTCACGCTTCCGCCCGAGTCCGCGCAGGAGCTCGGCAGCTATCTCGACCTCGAGCCGCTCGGCACGCGCCTGCGCGCGTTCATGGCCGAGGTGCCGCGTGGACCGGTCGGCACCGTGCAGTTCCTCACCGACCTCAACAACCGGGTGCAGCGCGCGGTGCGCTACACGGTGCGGATGGAGACCGGCACGCGCACGCCGGAGGAGACGCTCGAGGCCGGCGCCGGCTCCTGCCGCGACAGCGCGTGGCTGCTGGTGCAGGCGCTGCGCCGCCTCGGCCTGCCGGCGCGCTTCGTGTCGGGCTATCTGATTCAATTGAAGCCGGACGCGGCGGCCGACGACGGCCCGCGCGAGGACAGCGCCGACCTTCATGCCTGGGCCGAAGTGTTCATTCCCGGCGCCGGCTGGATCGGGCTCGATCCGACCTCCGGGCTCCTCGCCGGCGAAGGCCACATCCCGCTCGCCGCGACCCCGCACTACCGCTCCGCCGCGCCGCTCACCGGCACGGTCGAGCCGGTCGGGACGCAGTTCTTCGTCGAGATGAGCGTGACGCGCGTCGCCGAGACGCCGCGCGTGACGCAGCCGCTGTCGGACGAGGCGTGGGCCGCACTCGATGCGCTCGGCGAGGCGGTTGACCGCGATCTTGGCGAGCGCGACGTGCGGCTCACCATGGGCGGCGAGCCGACATTCGTCGCGGCGGACGATTTCGAGTCGCCCGAATGGACCACCGCCGCGCTCGGCGAGCAGAAACGCGCGCGCGCCGACGAGCTGATCCGCCGCCTGCGCGAGCGTTTCGCGCCGCAGGCGCTGCCGCATTACGGCCTCGGCAAATGGTACCCGGGCGAGCCGATGCCGCGCTGGGCCTTCGCGCTCTACTGGCGGCGCGACGGCAAGCCGCTGTGGCGCGACGCTGATCTGATCGCGCGCGAGGGCGAAGGCGCAAAGCCAACGGCCGACGACGCGCGGCGTTTCGCCGAAGGCGTCGCGCAGAAGCTCGGCATCGCGCCGGCGCGCGTGCAGCCGGCCTACGAGGACCCCGCCCACTTCCTGCTCGAAGAAGGCAAGCTGCCGGTCAACGTCGATGTCGCCGATCCGAAGCTGTTCGACGCCGCGGCCCGCGCGCGCATCGTGCGCACCTTCGCGCAGGGACTTGGCGCGCCGGCCGCCTTCATCCTGCCGCTGCGCCGCGACCGCGATGGATGGATCAGCGAGGCCTGGGAGGTGCGGCGCGGGCACCTGTTCCTGCTGCCGGGCGACCTGCCGGCCGGCTCGCGCCTGCCGCTGGCGTCGCTGCCGCATCTCGCGCCGGGCGACTATCCCTATGCGGCCCCGAGCGACCCGATGGCGCCGAAGGACGCATTGCCGGAGCCCTCGCCCGCTCCGCAACCGGCCGCCGCCCGGGACAAGCCTGTGCGCACCGCACTCGCGGTCGAAGCGCGCGAAAAGCTCTGCGTGTTCATGCCGCTCACGGGATCGCTGGAGGATTACGTCGCGCTCGTCGCGGCGGTCGAGGCGACGGCAGCGCAGCTCGAGCTGCCGGTGCACGTCGAGGGCTATCCGCCGCCGGTCGACCCGCGGCTCGAGTTCATCAAGGTGACGCCCGACCCCGGCGTGCTGGAGGTGAACCTGCACGCCGCGCGCACCTGGCGCGAGACCGTCCAGATCGCGCAGGGTCTCTACGCCGATGCGCGCGCGACGCGGCTGGCGACCGGAAAGTTCATGCGCGACGGGCGCGAGAGCGGCACCGGCGGCGGCAGCCATATCGTGATCGGCGGCGCGACGCCGGCCGAGAGCCCGTTCCTGCGCCGCCCCGATCTGCTCAAGAGCATCGTGCTCTACTGGCAGCACCATCCCTCGCTCTCGTATCTGTTCTCCGGCCTGTTCATCGGCCCGACCAGCCAGTCGCCGCGCGTCGACGAGGCGCGTCATGAGCAGCTCTACGAGCTGGAGATCGCGCTCGCGCAAATCCCGAAGCGCGGCGAGGCGGCGCCGCCGTGGCTGCTCGACCGGCTGTTCCGCAACCTGCTGGTGGACGTCACCGGCAATACGCATCGCGCCGAAATCTGCGTCGACAAGCTGTTCTCGCCCGACTCACCGAACGGCCGGCTCGGCCTCGTCGAATTCCGCGCCTTCGAGATGGCGCCGGACGCGCGCATGAGCCTGACACAGCAATTGCTCGTGCGCGCGCTGATCGCGTGGTTCTGGCGCGAGCCGCAGGAGGGCGGCTTCATG
>DATEKY010000721.1:0-3063 GCA_035277225.1 Xanthobacteraceae bacterium | reverse complement strand
CGGGATCACCACGATGGCGCCGAGCAGGAAATAGGTCCACAGCCAGCGCACCGCGTCGAAGCCCATGTTCCAGATCGACTCGATCATGCGGCGAATGCTGCCGACGATATTGCTTGGATCGAAGCCGAGCGCGCTCAGGATGATGCCGACCAGCACGCAGAGCAGGATCAGCCGCAGCGCCACCGCGAGCGGCGGTCCACCGAGAAAGCGGCTGGCAGCGTTGGACATGAAGACCTCCCGAAGCAGTGCGATACTAGCATGGATTCAGGCAGGTGAAGCGGAGAGCATCTTCTCCAGCGTCTCGAGCCGGTCGGCCTCGCGCGGCGGCTTGTCCCAGCGCAGGCGGCTGATGCGCGGGAAGCGCATCGCGACACCGGACTTGTGACGGGTGGAGCGCTGCAGCCCCTCGAACGCGACCTCCATCACGAGGCCGCTGTCCGGCTCGTGCGTCACCTCGCGCACCGGGCCGAAACGGTTGACGGTGTTGCGCCGGACGTAGCGGTCGATCTCGGCCAGCTCCTCGTCGGTGAAGCCGAAATAGGCCTTGCCGACCGGGACAAGCTCGTCGCCGTTCTCGCCCGCGGTCCAGACCCCGAACGTATAGTCCGAATAGAACGATGAGCGCTTGCCGTGGCCGCGCTGCGCGTACATCAGCACGGCGTCGATGATGCGCGGGTCGCGCTTCCATTTCCACCACGGCCCTTTCGGGCGGCCCGGCAGATAGAGCGCGTCGCGCCGCTTCAGCATCACGCCCTCGACCGCTTCGGCATCCTCGCCGGCGCCGGCGGAGGCCGGATCGGCGCGCGCCGCGGTCAATTCTTCCCAGGTGGCGAAGCGCACCAGCGGCGAGATGTCGATGCGGGCGTGGTCGAGCTTGCCGATCAGTGCTTCGAGCCGCACGCGGCGTTGCATGAAGGGCAGCTCGCGCAGGTCTTCGCCGTTCTCGAACAGGAGATCGTAGGCGCGCAGGTGCGCTGGAAACTCGGCCAGCAGCTTTGCGTTCACGGTCTTGCGGTTGAGCCGCTGCTGCAACACGTTGAACGACTGCACGCGGCCCTCGCGCAGGATCAAGAGCTCGCCGTCGATCGCGCCGTCGAAATCGAGCGCGTCGGTGAGGTCGGGGAAGGCGCCGGACACATCCTCGCCGGTGCGCGAATAAAGCCGCGCGACGCGCTTGCCGTCGGCTTCGCCGGCGACCGCCTGCACGCGGATGCCATCCCATTTCCATTCCGCGGAAAAGTCCGCGGGATCGAGCGCGGCGAAGTCGCCCTCCTCGATCGCGTGGCTCAGCATCACCGGGCGGAACGGCGCCGGATCGACGCTGACCGGTTTCTCGGCGCGGCCCTCGACCCAGGCGAACAGTTGCGCGTAGGGCGGGGCGAGGCCGTGCCAGACAAGCTCCACCTCGTCGGGCGCCTTGTCGCCGAGTGCCGCGACCGCGGTCTTGGCCAGCCGCGCGGACACGCCGATGCGCAGCGCGCCGGTGACGAGCTTGAGCAGCGCCCAGCGGCCGGTCTCGTCGAGCGCATCGAGCCAGGCGGCGAGCTGCGCCGGCAGCTCGGATTTGCCGAGCGACGCGAGGGTGGTGACGACGTGGGAGAGGGTGGGCGCCTGCTTCATCCCTCCCCGGAACGGGGAGGGTGGCGGAAGGCCGCCGGGTGGGGCGCTTGTTGTAGAACCCCACCCGGCCGCTACGCGGCCACCCTCCCCCTGCGGGGGAGGGATAACCGGCCACATCAGCGCGACGGTCTCCGACAGATCGCCGACGTAATCATACGACAGCGCGAACAGCATCGGCTCGGTGCGTTCGGCGATCAGCGCGCGGATGATGCCGGGCTTGGCGTGGCGGAACGAGAGCGCGCCCGTGATCGCCGCGAGCGCATAGCCGCGGTCCGGATCGGGCGTGTCGCGGAAATAGCCGGTGAGCAGCCGCAGCTTGGCGTTGCGGCTCGGCTCGTAGGCGAGGCGGTCGAGCAGGGCGGCGAAGCGGTTCATGCTTCGGCCCCGGCGGCGTCGGTGACTTCGGCCGCACCTTCGTCCTCATCGCCATAACCGACGATGTTGAGCGGCCGCGCCTCGAGCCCGCGCAAGGTGCACCAGTGCACCAACGCCTCCTCGGCGCCATGCGTGACCCAGATCTGCGAGGCGCCGGTCGCCGCGACGGTGGCGCAAAGCCCGTCCCAGTCGGCGTGGTCCGAGATCACCATCGGCAGCTCGACGCCGCGCTGGCGGGCGCGTGCCCGCACCCGCATCCAGCCCGACGCGAAGGCCGACACCGGATCGGGGAAACGTCTGGTCCAGCGGTCCTGCAGCGAGGAGGGCGGGCAGAGCGCGATCGCGCCGGCGAGGTCGGCCTTTTTCGCGTCACGAACCGCGCGCAACTCGCCGAGATCGACGCCGCGCGAGACGTAATAGTTGGTGATGCTTTCCATCGCGCCGTGCAGGTAGATCGGCTGGTGGTAGCCGGCGGCACGGATGAGCGCGATGACGCGCTGCGCCTTGCCGAGCGAGTAGGCGCCGACCAGATGCCCGCGCTCCGGGAACAGCTCGACCGAGCGCAGCAGCTTGGCGATCTCGGCGTTCGGATCGCCATGGCGGAACACCGGCAGGCCAAACGTCGCCTCGGTGATGAAGGCGTCGCATTGCACCAGTTCGAACGGCGCGCAGGTCGGATCGGCAACGTCCTTGTAGTCCCCCGACGCGACCACGCGCGTGCCGTTCGCCGCCACACAGATCTGCGCCGAGCCGAGCACGTGCCCGGCCGGATGGAACGATACCTCGGTCTTGCCGAGTTTCAGCCTGTCGCCATAGCGGATCGCCTGGGTCGAGCCGGCGAAATTGTCGCCGTAACGCAGGCGCATCATGTCGAGCGTCTCTTGCGTCGCCAGCACAGCGCCGTGGCCGGGCCGCGCGTGATCTGAGTGGCCGTGCGTGATCAGCGCCTTGTCGACCGGGCGCACCGGGTCGATGTGAAAGCCGCCGATCGCGCTGCACAGGCCGGCCGGCGTCGGCTTCAGGATATCTTCCGGGCGCATGATGCCTAGATATGTCATATCGGCGGCA
>DATEKY010000720.1:0-11282 GCA_035277225.1 Xanthobacteraceae bacterium | reverse complement strand
CAGTCCGACCTGGTGCAGAAGGCGACCGATCAGGCGATTGCCGATATCGACGGCTCGCTCGCGTCCAAAGAAAAAGAAATCATGACCGTTTAGATTTGCGCATGATCGTTTCATTCCGAATCAGGCCCGGAATCGGCTTTTTCGGGATCATGCGTCGCTAGGAGCTGCCGCTGCGTCATGGCCGAAGCCACGCAATTCGCCGAAACCGTTCCGGACGTGCCGCAGCACGTCGCCATCATCATGGATGGCAACGGACGGTGGGCGGCGGCGCGTGGATTGCCGCGCGTGGAAGGACACCGTCGCGGCGTCGAGGCGCTGCGGAAAACGGTGCGCGCGGCAGGCGACATGGGCATCCGCTGCCTCACCATCTTCTCGTTCTCGTCCGAGAACTGGCAGCGCCCGGCCTCCGAGGTGCGCGACTTGATGGGGCTGTTGCGCCTGTTCATTCGCAAGGACCTCGCCGAGCTGCACAGCAACGGCGTGCGCGTGCGCGTGATCGGCGAGCGTGACAGCCTCGATCCGGACATCCGCCGCTTGCTCGAGGAGGCGGAGGAGCTGACGCGCGCGAATACCAACCTGTTGCTGGTGGTCGCGTTCAATTACGGCGCACGCGACGAAATCGCGCGCGCGGTCCAGCGCATCGCAGCAGATGTGGCGAGCGGCGCCGTGAAGCCGGACGCAATCACCGAAGAGATGATCGGGCAGCACCTCGACGCGCCGGAGATCGCGGACCCCGATCTCATCATTCGCACCTCGGGCGAGCAGCGGCTCTCGAACTTCCTGCTCTGGCAGGCGGCATATTCGGAGCTGGTGTTTACGCCGGTCTACTGGCCGGATTTCGATCGCGCGGCGCTGGAAGCCGCGATCGAAGAATATCGCCGGCGCGAGCGCCGCTTCGGCGGGCTCGCCGCCAGAACGGCGTCTTAAGTGTCGGAATCGCCGGCGCGGGCGCGCAGCAATCTCACGTTGCGGGTCATCTCGTCGGCCGTGATGGCGCCGATCGCCGTCGGCATCGCATGGCTCGGCGGCTGGCCGTTCGTTCTCTTCTGGGCGCTCGCCGCCTGTATCGTGCTGTGGGAATGGACGCGGCTGGTGACACGGTCGCCCGGCGCCGCCTCCTATGCGGATTTCGTCCTCTGGATGATCGCGGGGCTTCTCTACGCCGGCGTGATCGGTCTCGCGCCGGTCCTCCTGCGGCGCGATCCAGCGCTCGGGTTCGTCGCAATCGTGTTCCTGTTTGCGGTGGTCTGGGCGACCGATATCGCCGCCTATTTTGCCGGGCGCGCGCTCGGCGGGCCGAAATTGTGGGTGGCGGTCAGCCCGAACAAGACATGGTCGGGCGCGCTCGGCGGCGCGCTCGGTGGCGTCGTCGCGGCTTTGCTTGTCGTAAAGGTCGCGGGACTTGCTATTGCCCCAATGCTCGTCCTTGTGGCACTGGCCCTGTCCATCGCCAGCCAGGCTGGCGACCTGCTCGAATCGGCCCTGAAACGCCGGTTCGGCGCCAAGGATGCAAGCGCTCTCATTCCCGGCCATGGCGGGCTCATGGACCGGCTCGACGGATTTTTGACAGCGGTGCTGGCCGCCGTCATGGTGGGTCTGCTGCGGGGGGGCTTCGATGGCTCGGCCCGCGGCCTTCTTGTTTGGTGATTTCGATGTCGACTGCAACGCGCGCCAAACCGAAGCTCGCCGTCCGCAGCGTGACGATCCTCGGCGCGACCGGTTCCATCGGGTCGAGCACGGTCGACCTGCTCAAGCGCCAGCCGGAGCGATTCTCAGTCGAGGCGCTGACAGCGCACAAGAACGGCGTTGCGCTTGCCCACCTGGCGCGCGAACTCGGCGCGCGTTTCGCGGCGGTCGCGGATCCAGATGCCTACAACGACCTCAAATCCGAATTGTCGGGCACGGGCATCGAGGCCGCGGCCGGAACCGAGGCGGTTGCCGAAGCCGCACGCCGCCCGGCCGATTGGGTGATCGGCGCGATCACCGGCGCGGCGGGGTTGGAACCGGCGCTTGCCGCGATCGAACGGGGAGCCACGCTCGCGCTCGCCAACAAGGAATGCCTCGTCTGCGCCGGCTCGCTGTTCATGCGACGCGCCAAGGAGACCGGCGCCGTCGTGCTGCCGGTCGATTCCGAGCACAACGCCCTGTTCCAGGCGATGACCGCGGGGCGCCGGGAGGACGTCACCAAGGTGATCATCACCGCCTCCGGCGGGCCGTTCCGCACCTGGTCGAAGGACGACATCCTTCGTAAGGCAACGTTGCAGGCGGCACTGAAGCATCCCAACTGGTCGATGGGTCCGAAAGTCACGATCGATTCGGCGACGTTGATGAACAAAGGTCTTGAAGTTATTGAAGCATATCATCTTTTTAATCTGGCGCCGGATGAGATCGAGGTGCTGGTGCATCCGCAATCGATTGTTCATGGCATGGTCGAATTCCGTGACGGCTCGGTGATCGCCCACCTCGGCTCGCACGACATGCGCATCCCGATTGCGCATTGCCTCGCCTATCCCGACCGCATCGACGGTCCGGCCAAACGTCTCGATCTTGCGGAAATCGGCAGCCTGACGTTCGAGAAGCCCGACCTTGACCGCTTTCCGGCACTCGGTCTCGCCTGGCACGCGCTGCGGACCGGATCGGGCGCGACCACCGTCCTCAATGCGGCGAACGAAATCGCGGTGGCCGAATTCGTCGCCGGCAAGATCGGCTTCACCGGCATTCCGGCGCTGGTTGCGGCGACCCTTGACGCGGCGGCACGCCGCGGCGTCATGCGCGAGCCCCGTTCGATCGCGGATGCGATTACCGTTGACCATAATTCGAGATTGTTGGCGCGTGACCTGCTGCCTGAAATCGCCGCAAAGACATTTTAGGCAATTTTTCTGGTTAATTGGGGCTTGGGACGAGGACTGAATGGATCTCTTGAGCAATCTGAACATCTGGGGCGGCGGATGGACCGGCTGGTTCGTCCCATTCATTTTCGCCCTGTCGGTTGTCGTGTTTTTCCACGAGCTCGGACATTTCCTGGTCGCGCGCTGGTGCGGCGTTCGCGTTCTCGTTTTCTCGATCGGCTTCGGGCCGGAATTGATCGGCTTCGACGACCGCCACGGCACGCGCTGGAAGATCTCCGCAATTCCGCTGGGCGGCTACGTCAAGTTCTTCGGTGACGACAACGCTGCCAGCGTGCCCGATCAGGAAACGATCGGCCGGATGACCGAGGCCGAGCGCCGCGACAGCTTCTTCCACAAGCCCGTCGCCGCGCGCGCCGCGATCGTCGCCGCCGGGCCGATCGCGAACTTCATTCTGGCAATCCTCATCTTCGGCGCACTCGCATTCTTCATGGGGCGCCAGGTCACCGTTCCGCGCATCGACGCGGTCACGCCGGGCAGCGCTGCGGCCGCCGCCGGCTTCAAGCCTGGCGACGTGATCCTGTCAGCCGACGGCAAGACGGTCGACGGCTTCGGTGACGTCCAGCGCATCGCGGCGTTCAACGCCGGGCACCCGCTGGCCTTTGTGGTCGATCGCGGCGGCGAGCGCGTGACCCTGACGGCAACCCCGCAAGAGCGCTCCGAGCGCGACCGGTTCGGCAACCTGCAGCGTCTCGGCGTCCTCGACATTTCCGGCCCGATCATGCCGGCCCGGATCGCCGCTGTGCTGCCGGGTTCGGCTGCGGCCGCAGCCGGCTTCCAGCCGGAAGATCGCGTCCGCAAGATCGACGGCAAGCCGGTGAACACTTTCCTCGATCTGCGCGAGGTGGTGGCCGCCAACCCGGAGCGCGAGCTTGAATTCGAGATCGAGCGCGGCGGCGGGACGGTGGTGTTGCGTGGCACGCCCAGCGTCCACATGGAGAAAGATGCCTCAGGCGCGACCCAGCGGATCGGACAGCTCGGAATTTCGGGGGGCTACGATCCCGCCGACACCCGCTTCATCCAGTACGGCGTACTCGGGGCGCTCAAGAGCGGCGTTAGCGAGAGCTGGTTCGTCGTCGACGACACGATCGGATACCTGGTCAAGATCATCCGAGGCCGTGCATCGGCTGACCAGCTCGGTGGGCCGATTCGCATCGCGCAGGTGGCGGGTCAGGTTGCGACATCCGGCTTCACCCCAATTTTGCGGTTTGTGGCGCTGATCTCGGTGTCGATCGGCCTGCTGAACCTCTTCCCCATCCCCCTTCTCGATGGCGGACACCTTTTGTTCTATGCAATCGAGGCCGTGCGCGGCCGGCCGCTGTCCGACCGGGCGCAGGAATACGGGTTCCGTTTCGGCCTCGCGGTGGTGCTATTGCTGATGCTTTTCGCCACCTACAACGACCTTCTGCACATCCGTTCGCTGTTCAGCCTCTGAGACCGTGGCCATCCGGCAACGCATTGGAGTCAAAAGACGATCCGGCGGAGCCTGCGGGTTGCCTGAAGGCTGAAACGGGGTAGAAGTCGGGGGCCGTGACACAGATTCCGCCAAATTGTCCGGCATGGGGCGACTGGGGAAGACAAAAGGGTAGGGCGCAGAGCGCATGGGACTGGTGCGGGTGGTGCGGGGACTGGCCTTGGCCGGTTTTGTCCTCGGCGGGGTGTTTGTCGGTTTGTGTGCCGCGTGCGTAACCACGGCGGGCTACGCTGTGGCGCAGACCGCATCGTCGATCATCGTTGAGGGGAACCGGCGGGTCGAAAGTGACACGATCCGCTCCTATTTCCGGCTGCGCCCCGGCGAACGGCTCGACGCCGCCAAGGTTGACGAAGGCATCAAGGCGCTGATCGGGACCGGCCTGTTCTCGGACGTGCGGCCGACCTGGTCGGGCGGGCGCGTCATCATCACGGTGGTCGAGAATCAGGTCATCAGCCGCGTCGTCTTCGAAGGCAACAAGCGCGTCAAGGACGAGCAGCTCCTGCAGGAGATCCAGTCGAAGCCGCGCGGCGCGTTGTCGTTGCCGGCGGTGCAATCGGACGTTCAGCGGATCGTCGAGATCTATCGCCGCAACGGCCGCTACGACATCCGGGTGAATCCGCGCGTTATCGATCGCCCGAACAACCGCGTCGACCTCGTGTTCGAGATCACCGAGGGCGGCAAAACCACCATCAAGGATATCGAGTTCGTCGGCAATCGCGCCTATTCGACCTGGCGCCTGCGTGACGTCATCAAGACCGGGCAGTCGAACCTGCTCAGCTTCCTGAAAAACAACGATCTGTACGATCCGGACCGCGTCGAGGCCGACCGCGACCTGTTGCGCCGCTGGTACCTCAAGAACGGCTACGCGGACGTGCGCATCGTGTCGGCGGTGGCCGAGTTCATCCCCGCGCGCAACGGCTTCATTCTCACCTTCACCATCGAGGAAGGCGAGCGCTATTCGTTCGGCGCGATCGACATCCAGTCGAGCGTGCGCGACATCGACATCGGCGTGCTGCGCTCGCGACTGCGCGTCTCGCCCGGCGGCACCTACAACGCCGAGATGGTCGAGAAATCGGTCGAGGACATGACGATCGAAATGTCGCGGCGCGGTTACGCGTTCGCGCAGGTGCGCCCGCGCGGCGACCGCAATTTCGAGACGCGTCAGGTCTCCGTCGTGTTCGTCGTCGAGGAAGGCTCGCGCGCCTACATCGAGCGCATCAACCTGCGCGGCAACACGCGCACCCGCGATCACGTCATCCGGCGCGAGTTCGATATCGCGGAAGGTGACGCGTACAACCGCGTGCTGGTCGACCGGGCCGAGCGGCGGCTGAAAAACCTCGGCTACTTCAAGACTGTGAAGATCACGACCGAGCCCGGCTCGTCGGCGGACCGCATCATCCTCAACGTCGATCTCGAGGAACAGTCGACCGGCGAGTTCTCGGTCGCCGGCGGCTATTCGACCTCGGACGGCCTGGTCGCTGAAGTCTCGATCGGCGAACGCAACCTGCTAGGAACCGGTACTGCGGCGCGCGCCTCGGTGCAGTTCGGCCAGCGTACGCGCGGCATCGAGCTGAACTATGCCGAGCCGTATTTCTTCGACTATCGGCTCGCTTTCGGCATCGATTTCTTCGCCAAGCAGATCGACGCGTCCTCGTCCTACGTCTACCGGCAGGAGTCGATCGGCGGCGGGTTCCGTTTCGGCATCCCTCTGCGCGAGGATCTGGGCCTGCAACTGCGCTACCAGGTCTATCGCCAGAAGATCGATCTCGATCAGCTTTTGAGGAACTGCAACAACGTCAATCCGAATTTCGGTCTCGATCCGTTCAGTCCGGCGACCTTCCCGACACTGCCCGGCGCGCCGACCGGCTTCAACCCGGCGACGATACCGCCTGCCGGCTACACCGGCATCGGAAGCTGCTTCGCGGATGGCGAAGCCTCGGCCGCGGTCAAGCAACAGGTCGAGGCCGGTGCCGCGATCACGTCGCTGGTCGGATACGGACTCGTCTACAACACGCTCGACAACAACAAGAACCCGACGCGCGGCCTCCTCGCGGAGCTGCGCCAGGATTTCGCGGGCATCGGCGGTGACGTCAACTTCATCCGCACGACCGGCGACGCGCGCTACTATTACGAGCTGATGTCCGACGTCGTGTCGGTCCTTCGCGTGCAGGCTGGATACATCTCCAGCTGGGGCAGCAAGGACCTGCGCATGCTCGATCACTTCCAGATGGGCCCGAATCTGGTGCGCGGCTTCCAGGCCGCAGGCTTCGGGCCGCGTGATCTGACGGCGGGCACCACGCAGGACTCGCTCGGCGGCACGACGTACTGGGGCACCTCGTTCGAAGTGCAAGTCCCGATCTTCGGCCTGCCGAAGGACTTCGGCATGCGCTTCGCGATGTTCGCCGACGCCGGCTCCATCTGGGGCTACAAGGGTCCGATCACATTCGCCAATGGACTCAGCGTGACGACGGTCGATCCGTTTACCGGTGTGGATACCAACTCGATGAAGGTGCGTTCTTCGGTTGGCGCTGGCGTCATCTGGGACTCGCCGTTCGGCCCGATCCGCGTCGACTACGCGTTCCCGCTGAGCAAGGATCCGAACGACCGGACCCAGGAGCTGCGGTTCTCCGGGGGCACGAAGTTCTAGTCTGGGCGTGATCCGCGCCACGGCCAAGGTGGCATGACCGAGCCTCAGTTTTTTGCACGCCCCAAGGGCCTCACCGCGCAGGAGATCGCCGCGTTGACCGGGGCGGTCACGCGGGAAGGCGCGGCGCTCGACCGCAGCGTTACCGGGTTGGCCACGCTCGATCGTGCGGGGCCTTCCGATCTCGTCTTCCTGCAGAGCCCGAAGCACGCGGGTCCCCTCGCAACAACCCGAGCCGGCATCTGTCTCACGACCCAGCGGTTTGTGCGCGACGCGCCGGCAAGCGTGGTGGTGCTGGTCACGCCGAAGCCGTACCAGGCCTTCGTCGCCGCCGGGCAGGCGCTGTACCCGGGTGCGATGCGGCCCTCGTCGATGTTCGAGGCAAGCGGCGTGTCCCCGGGCGCGTTCGTGCATCCCTCGGCGCGGCTCGAGAGCGGCGTCACGGTCGATCCCACTGCGGTCATCGGACCACGGGCTGAAATCGGCGCCGGCACCATCATCGGGCCGGCCGCCGTGATCGGCCCGGACGTGCGGATCGGACGCGACTGCACCATCGGCGCGTCAGCCACCGTCATCCATGCGCTGGTCGGCGACGGCGTCGTGATCCATCCCGGCGTGCGCATCGGACAGGATGGCTTCGGCTTTCTGCCCGGTCCGGCCGGCTATGGGAAAATTCCACAGGTCGGCCGGGTCATCATCCAGGACAACGTCGAGATCGGCGCGAACACCGCGATCGATCGCGGGGCGATCCGCGATACCGTGATCGGCGAAGGCACCAAGATCGATAACCTTGTCCAGATCGGGCACAACTGCGAGATCGGCCGACATTGCGTGATGGCGGCCTACACCGGGATTTCCGGCTCGGTGACGGTCGGGGACCATGTCAAGATGGGCGGCCGGGTCGGAATTACCGATAACCTGATCGTCGGCGAGGGTGCGACCCTGGTCGCCGGGACCGCGATCATATGCAACATCCCGCCCGGCGAGACGTGGGGCGGCTATCCGGCGCGCCCTTGGCGCGAGTGGTTGAGAGGAGTAGCAGCAGTGGAGCGGCTCGCGCGTCCGGGCGGCGCCGGCCAACAGGGGGCCGAGGAGTCCGAGGAATGAGCGGAACAGTTCTGGAAGCGGCCGGCATCAAGGAAATTCTGGAGCTGATTCCGCATCGTTATCCGTTTCTGATGGTCGATCGCATCATCAATATCGATGGCGATCGCAGCGCGATCGGCATCAAGAATGTCACCTTCAACGAGCCGCAGTTTCAGGGGCATTTTCCCGGCGTGCCGGTCTTTCCCGGTGTGCTCATCATCGAGGGCATGGCGCAGACCGGCGGCGCCATTTGCGTGCTCGCAAGCGGTGTGAAATCGAAGAGCGTCTATTTCCTGACGATCGACAAATGCAAGTTCCGCAAGCCGGTCATCCCGGGCGACGTGCTCGAATATCACATGACCAAGAAGGCCCAGCGCAAGACGATGTGGTGGTTTCACTGCGAGGCCAAGGTCGCAGGCGAGCTGGTCTGTGAGGCCGAGCTCGGCGCGATGCTGGTCCGGGATTAGGCCGTGCTGGCGATTGATCCGACCGCGAGGGTCGCTGCAACCGCGGTCGTCGGATCCGGGGTCGAGATTGGGCCGTACTGCGTGATCGGCCCCAATGTCACGATCGGCGATGGCTGCAAGCTGGTAAGCCATGTGTCGATCCAGGGTCGCACCGCGGTCGGCGCCCGTACCTCGATCGGGCCGTTCGCCTCGATCGGCTCGCCGCCGCAGTCGGTGCACTATCACGGCGAGGACACGACGCTCACGATCGGCGAGGACTGCGACATCCGTGAGCATGTGACGATCAATCTCGGCACCGCCAAGGGGCGCGGCACGACCACGATCGGTCACCACGTCTTCATGATGACCGGAGCGCATGTCGGGCACGACTGCATCGTGGGGAATCATGTGGTGTTCGCCAACAACGCGACGCTCGGGGGATTCTGCGAGATCGGCGACTACGTGTTCCTGGGCGGGCTTTGCGCCGTCCAGCAGTTCACGCGGATCGGTGAGCGCGCGATGATCGGCGGCTGCATGGGCGTCACCTCGGACATCATCCCCTATGCGATCGTCATCGGTGGCCGCGGCAACCGCGGCAGGCTCGCGGGGCTCAATCGCGTCGGGCTGAGGCGGGGGGGCTTCTCGGCAGAGCAGCTTCGCACGCTCAAGCGCGCCTATGACGAACTGTTCTTCGGCAAGGATCAATTTGCCGACCGGCTCGCGCGCGTCAGCACGGCTTACGCGGGCGACCCGCATGTCATGCGCATCGTGGAGTTCATCCGCGGCGGCAAGCGCAAGCTCGCGATGCCGCGCGACACAGACGACCAGGACGACTAGTGTGGCAGTTCAGAAGTCCGCATCATTGTTGCTGCGAGTCCGTCATGCGGACTTCTGAACTTAGCCACACTAGAATCATAGATTCCTAGTGTCCTTCGATTCCGAAGTTCGTACACGAGGGTGCTGCACGATGAAACGAACTTCGGAATCGGGACACTAGGTGTGGCGCCATGAGCGACGCTCAGGGGCCGCTCGCGATTGTCGCCGGGGGCGGGAGCATTCCGATCGCGGTCGCCGAAGCCGTGATGCGGCGCGGACGGCGCGTCGTGCTGTTCCCGGTGCGCGGCTGGGCCGATCCGGCGGCGGTCGAGCGATTTCCGCACCATTGGGTCGCGGTCGGGCAGGGTGGACGCCTCGCCCGCTACGCACGCGCGGAAGGCTGCCGCGACATGGTTCTCGTTGGCACCGCATTGCGGCCTGCGTTGACCTCATTGCGGCTCGACTGGACGACGCTCCGCTTGCTGCCCGAGATCTGGCGCGCCTTTCGGGGCGGCGACGATCATCTGCTGTCCGGCGTGGCGCGGATTTTTCATGACCTGGGCTTCCGCGTGGTTGGCGCGCACGAGGTGGCGCCTGAAATCCTCATGCCGCGCGGCAACATCGGAACGTTTGGACCGGGACAGCGCGACCTCGCCGATATCGCACGCGGGCTCGCGCTGTTGCGCGCGATTGGCCCGTTCGACGTCGGGCAGGCGGTGGTGGTCGCGGACAACCAGGTGCTGGCGGTCGAGGCGGTCGACGGGACCGACAACATGCTCGCGCGGATCGCCGAACTGCGTGAACGCGGGCGGGTCGCAACCGGGAAAGGCGTCGGCGTACTGATCAAGGCGCCGAAGCCGACGCAGGACCGCCGCCTCGACATGCCGGCGATCGGTCCGAAGACCGTGGAGGCCGCGGCACGCGCGGGCCTCGCCGGCATTGCGGTGGTGGCGGAGAGCACGATCGTCGCCGAACCGGCGGAGCTGGCGCGCGCTGCCGATGCCGCCAAGCTCTTCGTCTGCGGCGTCGGCGCGCCATGACGCGCGAGGGCCGGCCGGTCTCGGTCCATCTCGTCGCCGGGGAGGAATCCGGTGATGCGCTCGGCGCAGCGCTCATGCGCGCGTTGCGCGAGCGCGCTCCCGCCATCCGCTTCGGTGGCCTCGGCGGGCGCGCGATGGCGGAGCAGGGCATCGCCAGCCCGTTCGATATTCACGAATTGTCGATCATCGGCTTTGCTGCCGTCCTTCGTCAGCTTCCGCAGATCCTGCGCCGCATCCGGCAAACGGCCGATAGCGTGATCGCGGCGCGCCCCGACGCGCTGGTCATCATCGACAGCCCGGACTTCACGCATCGCGTAGCGCGGCGTGTCCGCAAGGCCGCGCCGGATATCCCGATCATCAATTATGCCCCACCCTCGGTCTGGGCCTGGCGGCCGTGGCGGGCGCGGGCGATGCGCCGCTATGTGGACGAGGTGCTGGCGATCCTGCCGTTCGAGCCGGACGCATTCGCGCGGCTGAACGGGCCGCATTGCACCTACGTCGGCCACCCGCTGGCCGAGCGGCTCCCCGAGTTGCGTCCCAACGCCGAGGAGGCGCGGCGGCGAATGGCCGACCCGCCGCTGGTGCTGGTGCTGCCCGGCAGCCGGCGCAGCGAGATTTCCCGGCTTGCCGGCACCTTTGGCGAGGCGATCGCGCAGGTCGTCGCGCGGGCCGGTCCGCTCGAAATGGTGCTGCCGACGCTGCCGCACATTGCCGGGCTGGTCGACGCGGCGACCGCCGGTTGGACCGTGCGTCCACGCATCGTGACTACGTCGCACGAGAAGTACGCCGCATTTCGCGCGGCGCGCGCGGCGCTCGCCGCTTCCGGCACGGTCACGCTGGAATTGGCGCTGGCACAGGTGCCGATGGTTG
>DATEKY010000719.1:0-2526 GCA_035277225.1 Xanthobacteraceae bacterium | reverse complement strand
CAATGCCTATTACGATCCGGCGCTGAAGCAGGCGCGCCTTGCACAGCTTGCGCCGCTATCCGGTTTTCGTTTCGAGCCATGCGACATCGCGGATCGCGCCCGCACCGCCGCGCTGTTCTCCGCGCATCGCTTCTCGCAGGTCATTCATCTCGCCGCGCAGGCGGGGGTGCGCCATTCGCTGGTCGAGCCGCATGCGTACGCCGACGCGAACCTCGTCGGCTTTCTCAACATCCTGGAAGGCTGCCGGCAGGCGAAGACGCGGCACCTGCTCTACGCGTCGTCCTCGTCGGTCTACGGCGGCAACAGCGTGACGCCGTTCCGCACCGGCGAGAACGTCGATCATCCGCTCAGCCTCTACGGCGCGACCAAGAAGGCGAATGAGTTGATGGCGCATGCCTACGCGCATCTGTTCGCCATTCCGGCGACCGGCCTGCGCTTCTTCACCGTCTACGGGCCGTGGGGCCGGCCCGACATGGCGATGTGGCTGTTCACGCAGTCGATCCTGCAGGGCAGGCCGATCCGCCTGTTCAACAACGGCAACATGAAGCGCGACTTCACCTATGTGGACGACGTCGCCGAGGCGGTTGCACGATTGGTCAATCAGCCGCCTTCGCCCGATCCGAACTGGAATGGCGCGGCGCCCAACCCGGCGACGAGCTTCGCGCCGTGGCGGGTCTACAACATCGGCAACCACACGCCGGTCGAGGTGACCGAGGTGGTGCGGCTGCTCGAAGAGGCGCTCGGCAAGCGTGCGGTCCGCGAGCTCGCGCCGATGCAGCCGGGCGATGTTCCCGAAACCTGCGCCGACGTCGCCGATCTCGAGGCCGCGGTCGGCTTTACGCCGAAGACGCCGATCGCCGAAGGCGTGCGCCGCTTCGTCGAATGGTATGCGGGCTATGCCGGCGCCAAGTAGTGCCGCGCGCCCGGCGGTGTTCTTCGACCGCGACGGGACGATCAATGCCGACGCCGGCTACACCTACCGGGCGGACGATCTGGTCTTTCTGCCTGGCGCGGTCGCGGCGGTGAAACGCGTGAACGATCTCGGCTGGTATGCCTTTCTGGTGACGAACCAGTCGGGTGTCGCGCGCGGCCTTTTCACCGAAGACGACGTGCAGGCCTTCCACGCGCAGATGCAGGAGCGGTTGCGCGCCGCGGGCGCGCATTTCGACGATATCCGCTATTGCCCGCACCATCCCGAAGGCAAGGTCGCGGCCTATGCGCGCACCTGCGACTGCCGCAAGCCCGGGGCCGGAATGATCCTCGATCTGATGCAGTCCTGGCCGGTCGTTGCGGAGAAAAGCCTCGTGGTCGGGAACCAGGATAGCGACATGGAGGCCGCGCGGGGTGCGGGCTTGCGCGGCATCCGGTATGATGGCGGGAATCTGGATGAACTGCTCGCGGTCCACCTGCCGCGGAACGCATAGGACGGAACCACGATGACGAACGCGCCCAAGCTTGCCGATCTGAAAGTCAAGCTGTTCACCGACGGCGCCGACAAGAAGCAGATCCTCGACATGGCGGGCAAGCCGTGGATCGCGGGCTTCACCACCAATCCCTCGCTGCTGCGCAAGGCCGGCGTCACCGACTACGAGGCCTACGCCCGCAGTCTCGTTGCCGCGGTGCCGGACCGCCATATCTCGTTCGAGGTGATCTCCGACGACATCCCCGAAATGGTCGCGCAGGCGCGCCTGATCACGACCTGGGGCAGGAACGTTTACGTCAAGCTGCCGGTGATCAACACTAAGGGCGAGACGCTCTACGATGCGGTGCGCAAGCTGTCGCGCGACGGCGTGAAGGTCAACGTGACGGCGATCTTCACCGAGGAGCAGGCGCTGAAGACCATCGAGGCGGTGGCGGGCGGCGCGCCGGCTTGCGTGTCGGTGTTTGCCGGCCGGCTTGCCGATCTCGGCATCGCGTACCAGGGCATCATGGCCTCCGCGATCAAGCACGCGCGCGCGACGGCGAACGCCGAGATCATCTGGGCCTCGACCCGCGAGGTGTTCAACGTGATCGAGGCGGACCAGATGGGCTGCCACATCATCACGGCGCCCGCCGATGTGCTCGCGAAGCTGCCCGCGCTCGGCACCAAGACCGGCGCGCAGCTCTCGCTCGGCGCGGTCGCGGCGTTCCGCGACGATGCGCTTGCGGCCGGCCTCACGCTCGACGTGACGGCGCAGACGCGCGCGGCGGAGTAGGGCGGCGGCGGGCTGTCATCCCGGCCGAGCCATAAGCGCGGTTACGCGCGTCCAAAAGCGCGTTCACGCGCGTCTGCGACGCGCTATGGACGCGCTATGGCGAGAGCCGGGACCCATGTACCCCGGCTATCAGTGGTCGGGGAGAGGTGGGTCCCGGGTCTCGGCCGGAGCTTGTCATCGGGCCGCGCTTCGCGCGGGCCCGTTGGGCCTCGCCCGGGATGACCGCGACGTCTAACCCGCACTTTTTCCCCGAGCCACTCTTGCCTTGTGAATCAACGCCCGATTTGACATCGACCCCAGCGCATTTTTCGGAGGGTCATATGGTCGATCG
>DATEKY010000718.1:0-2146 GCA_035277225.1 Xanthobacteraceae bacterium | reverse complement strand
CCGACGAACAGCGCGACCGCGAGCGAGAAGGTGAAGCTGTCGGGCGCGACGAAGGCGATCGCGATGGCGCCGAGCGCGCCGGCGACGCCGGTATAGAGCGCACTCACCCCGAAGGTGAGCGACTTGTAGAGCGAGACGTTGATGCCCATCGCGCTCGCCGCCACCGGATGGTCGCGGATCGCGATCAGTGCGCGCCCGGTGCGGCTGTTCACCAGGTTGGCGGCGCAGACATACATCACGACCGCGGTGATGACGGTGAAGAGATAGAGCCATTGGTCGGAATTGAGCGGCAGGCCGAACGGCGCATCCGGCTTGATGATGACGATGCCCTGCACGCCGCCGGTCCAGTGCTCCACGACCGACGATTTCAGCACCTGCGGGATCGCGATGGCGAGCGCGAAGGTCGCGAGCGCGAGGTAAATGCCTTCGAGCCGCAGCGCCGGCAGGCCGAACAGGAAGCCGAACACGAAGCAGACGATCGCCGCCGCCGGCAGCGTCCAGGCGTAATGCAGCCCCATGTTCTCCATCATGATCGCCGCCGTGTAGGCGCCGATGGCGTAGAACGCGCTGTGGCCGAGCGAGAACTGCCCGTTGAAGCCGGTCAGGAGATTGAGGCCGAGGATCGCGATCGCATAGATGATCGCGAGCGTGATCTGGAAGATGTAGAAATTCTTCGCCACGAACGGGATCACGACGAGGACGATCAATCCGCCGCCGAGCAGGATCCAGCGCCAGGTGGTGAGCGAAATTCCGGCGATCTCGCCGATGGGCGCCTGCACGGCCTTTGCTGTCGCGGGTCCGTGCATGGTCATACCCGTGTCACGACCGGCCGGCCGAACAGGCCGCTCGGCTTCACGCACAGCACCGCCACGATGATGCAGAGCGCGATCGAGAGCTTCATCTCGCGCCCGACCACCGGGATGTAGGTGCCGGCAAGGTTTTCGATCACGCCGACCGCGAAGCCGCCGAACACCGCGCCGCCCGGGCTGGTCAGCCCACCGACCACCGCACCGGCAAAGCCGTAGAGCAGGATCGAGAGCATCATGTTGGGTTCGAGGAACACGACCGGCGCGATCAGCATGCCGGCGACGGCGCCGATCGCGGCCGCCATGCCCCAGCCGAGCGCGTTCATCCAACCGACCCGGATGCCGGCAAGCCGCGCCGACTCAGGGTTGGCGGCGGCGGCGCGCATCGCGAGCCCGATGCGGGTGTGGCGGAAGAACAAATAGAGCGCGACCAGCATCAGTATGGTCACGCCGATCATGCCGGCGTCGTGCTTGCTGAGCAGGTTCTGTCCGAGGAACTGGCCGGAGCCGAACGGGCTGGCAAAGTTCTTGATGGTCCAGTCCCACAGGAAGCCGGCGCTGGAGTTGAGGATCGCGAGCAACGCGATGAAGGCGACGACGTGGCTCAGGATCGGCGCGTCATGGATCGGTTTCAGCACCACGCGCTCGATCACCACGCCGGCGGCGAACGAGATCGCGATGGTCAGCGCGAAGGCGAGCCAATACGGGATGCCCCACTGGATCAGCTGCCAGGCGATGAAGGTCGAGAACATCGCCATCTCGCCCTGGGCGAAATTCAGGTGGTCGATCGCCTGGTAGATCATCACCACGGCGAGCGCCATGCAGGCATAGATGCCGCCGGTCGCGAGCCCCGCCAGCACCTGGTGCAGAAACAGTTCCATGCGGATGCCCTGTCAGTAGCCCAAATAGGAGCGGCGGATGTTCTCGTCGTCACGCAGCTGCTGCGCCGGTCCTTCGGTGACGAGGCGGCCGGTCTCGATCAAATAGGCGTGGTCGGCGAGATCGAGCGCGAGCGCGGCGTTCTGCTCGACCAGCAGCATGCTGACCTTTTCTTGTCGGTTGAGCGTGCGCAGGATGCCGAACAGCTCCTCGACGATCAGCGGCGCGAGGCCGAACGAGGGCTCGTCGAGCAGCATCAGGCGCGGGCGCAGCATCATGGCGCGGCCGACCGCGAGCATCTGCTGCTCGCCGCCCGACAGCGTGCCGGCCTGCTGGCCGCGGCGCTCCTTCAGGCGCGGGAAGTAGCCGTAGACGCGCTCGACGTCGGCCGCGATCGCCGCGCGGCCGCGCCGCGTCATCGCGCCGATCTCGAGGTTCTCTTCCACGGTCTGGCGCGAGAA
>DATEKY010000717.1:0-3241 GCA_035277225.1 Xanthobacteraceae bacterium | reverse complement strand
ATCGAGCGCAACAACACGGTTCCCGGCCGCTTCCGCATCGAGATCGATCCCGAAGGTCCCGGTCCTCACGTCATCAAGCCGGCGTCGCTGCTTCCCACCATCAAAGGCCCGGTGCGGATCGAGGGCATGCCGTGGAAGCGCACCGGCGCATTCGTCGCGCTCGACGGGTCGGGCTTCATCGCCGACAAGGGCCAGCGCACCTGCGATGGCGCGATGGCGGGCCAGTACGGCGCGAACGTGCGCAGCACGACCAATCCGGGGCTTGCGGCGGTCGACACGGCGGGCGTCGAGATCGCCGGACTCGAGATCCGCGGTTTCTGCATCGGCGTGCTGCTCCATCGCGCGAGCGGCAACACCGTCGAGGACAGCCGCATCGTCGGCAGCCGCGGCGGCGCCGGCGTGATGCTCACCGGCGACGACGGCAACGGCGGCTCGACCGCCACGACCACGATCCACAACAAGGTCCAGCGCAACGAGTTCATCGACAACGGCGACGGACTCGAACTCACGCGCGGCGCGGCGTTCAATCTGGTCGCCGGCAACGTGTTCCGCTCGTCCGATGCCAATCCCGAACCGTCCCAGGGCATCGAGGTGCTGCTCGGCCACGACAACGTCATCGTGAACAACCGCTTCGAGAACTATTCCGACGGCATCCAGGTCAACGGCGGCAACCGCAACTACATCGGCTCGAACGTGTTCGCCGGCAACGCGCTCGCGCTCAGCATGACCGGCGACCGCAACGTGATCGACGGCAACATCATCGCCGGCAATGCGGTCGGCGTCGCGCTGCGCCCGGCCGCGCGCATGGGCATCACGCGCGTGACGCGCAACATCATCCACCGCAACGGAGCCGACGTGCTGCGCTGCTGGTCGGGCGGAAGCTGCGACCCGAAGCTGCGGCGCGGCGGGATCGTGTTCGGCATCCCGGCGCAGGAGCACGCGGCCTACGTCGGCGAACGGGGTGGCGGCGTGCCGGTCGATCCGGCGAAGTTCACGCATATCTGTCCCGAGGGCGCGCCGGCGTGCCAGGCCCAGCCGAACAACGGGATCACGCCGCCGTCGCTCGAGAAGATCACGCGCAGCGGCACGACCTTGACGGCGAGCGGGCGCGCGCTGGCCGGCGGCATTGTCGAGCTGTTCGGCAACCGCAATGCCGGCGATACCGAGGGCGAAGTCTATCTCGGCGAGGCGCGCGTGGGCGAGAACGGCCAGTTCTCGATGACCGTCGATGCGCCCTCCATCAGCGTGCCGACCGGCTTCACCGCCACGGTGACGTCGAACGAGGGCGCGACCTCGGAGTTCAGCCGCCCGATCGGGATGTCGGATTAGCGCGGCCGCTCGTGGTTCAGTGCGGCGCTCCCGTACCCCACGACTTGATCCCCGCGCGCACGTGCTCGAGGAACAGGGGCGTCACCGGATTCAGCGTGCGATTTTTCAGCGTCGCGACCACGATCGGCCATTCGCGCCGCGGCAACTTGATCGGCAATACCTTCAGCGACATTCGTGCCGCAAAGAGGTTCATCATCGAGCGTGGAAAAACGGTGAGATGCCGCCCGCTCTCCAGAAGGTTTGAGCGAAGCGCGACGGAAAATGTCACGAGGCTGATCTTCGGCGGCTCCAGTCCGCGCGCCCGGAAGGCATCCATCACCACCATGCTGTTCGTGGTGGGCGCAGGCGGGAGGATCCATTCTTCCCCGGCCAGTTCGGCGAGATCGATCTTGCGCCGGCGCGCCCATCGGCTCTCCGTTCCCGCCACGACGACGGTCTCGTCGTCGCACAGCACCTCCACGTTCAGGTCGTCGCCGAGCGGATGGCGCGACGGCGAGCCGGTGATCCGCACCAGCGCGACGTCGAGGCTGCGGTCGCGCAGTTGCGGCAGGTCGAGCGTCGGCGCGACCACGTCCGAGACATGCAGCACCACGCGCGGATAACGGCGCGAGAAGCTTTCGATGATCGGCGGCAGGATCGCGGCGACCGTTTCCGGACATCCGATGCGCAGGTCGCCGGCGGCCGGATCGGCGAGGAATTCGATTTCCTTGATGGTCTGCTTCAAATCGTCGAAAGCCACCGCGCCGCCCTTGAGCAGCGCGCGGCCGTAGACCGTGGGCTCGACCCCTTGCGGGCCGCGGTCGAGCAGCGTCACGCCGAGCGCGTATTCCAGCGCAGCGATGACCTGAGACACCGCGGGCTGCGTGACGCGGAGCTGGCTCGCGGCCTTGGCCATGCTGCCGGACTGCACGACGGTGAAAAACACGTGCAGGTCGCGCAGCCGCAGGCGCCGGCCGATATGGCTGTCCAGGTCGGTGACCTTGACCATTAGTGACAGCTTTGATCCATCAAAGGATATAAGGCCTTCCGCTTATAGCAGGATCGGCTTTCATCGCAATCCTGCACATGACCGGAAGCTGCAGTCGCCTGCACCCTTCCGGCATTTTGAGAGGAGCACGCCCATGACAAGACGGACCACGACCCGGACTGCCGGCTTCGCGCTCTTCCTCTGTGGCGGCATCGCGGCATCAGCCGGCAGCGCGTACGGCCAGGCCGCCAGGGAGATCGCCGGGACCTACACGCTGGTGTCCGTCACGAACCAGCAGGGCGACAAGAGGACCGATACGTACGGCCCCAATCCGAAAGGCGTCATGATGCTCGACGCGAACGGACGTTATGTCGTCGCGCTGATGCGGCCCGACCTGCCGAAGTTCGCATCCAACAATCGCAGCACCGGGACCGCCGAAGAGTACAAGGCGGTCGCGCTCGGCAGCTTCACCCACTTCGGCACCTACAGCGTGGCGGACGGCCACATCGTCTTCCGTCTCGAATACACGACGTTTCCCAATTGGAACGGCCAGGAGCAGAAGCGCGCGCTGACGGTGGCGGGGGATGAGCTGAAATACCTCGTGGCGTCCTCGATCGGCGGAACCTCCACGCTGGTGTGGAGGCGCACGAAATAGCGGCGGCGGCGCGGGTCCGGAAGGCCGGCGCGTCCTTTTTGGGTCATCCTTTTCCGCCCGCGAGGGTATGCTGCGGGCATGTTCCCGCCCGAGCGCATCGTCTGCCTGACCGAGGAGACCGTGGAGACGCTCTATCTCCTCGGCGAGGATCGCCGCATCGCCGGCGTGTCGGGCTATGCGGTGCGCCCGCCGCAGGTGCGGCGCGAGAAGCCGCGCGTCTCGGCGTTCATCTCGGCGGATTTTGAGAAGATCGTCGCGCTCAAGCCCGACCTGGTGCTCACCTTCTCGGA